>SWDL01000482.1 GCA_005116795.1 Nitrospira sp.
AGAGATCCACGCAAGGCGCCCTGTGCGACTTGGCATAGTCTTGGATGAGGTGATTGAGGGCGTGCCGCCGGTCCAGGTGATCCTGCATCCAGCGCTGCCCCTCGGTGCCCACTAGGTCCCCGGTCGGTCGCAGGGAAGGCGTAGTCACCGCCACCGGCCGGATGCCGGCGCCGCGGGCCTGTTCGTACATTTTCAACAGGTTCCGCATGATCTCCTGAGGAGCGGCGTGCCAGCCTAGATCGTTGGTGCCACCCAGGATCACGACGGCGTGGGGCTTGCGGTCCAGGACCGTCTGTCCGAACCGCATGGTCATCTCTCCCGTGAGCTCCCCGCAGACGCCGCTCACCATCACCCGGGCGCGCGCACCCAGGCGATCTTGCAAGAAGTGGCCAGGAGGTGTTTCGCAGATGGTCGGATACTCCCGGGTCGGCGACTGGTAGCCGGCGGTCAGACTATCGCCAAAGCAGATGATCAGCGGAGTGCTCATGGAGCGATTCACTTAAGTTCGCATTCTAACCTGCCGATTTCTAAGAGACAAACCTCTAGCCTGTCCGATCACCTCCATGCGGGACCCATGAGCAAGGCGTCCGTCAGCGATTTCTGGGCTCGGCATCTGAACCCCGCGCCGATTCTCCATTGGCTCGTCGTCATGGTGGTGGCGGCCCAAGTGGTCATCAACGCCCCGTCCCCTCTGCTTCTCACCAGTCCGGCGTCCCTCTTCACGGCCGCCCTGTTGCTGGGAAACCTGGGGCTCGTGACGCTCTTGCCCCGTTTCGTGGGCAGCGCCATGACGACGATTCTGGTCGTCATCGATACGATCATGGTGCCGGCCACGCTCTACGCGACCGGCCTGACGTCGGCGGATCTGTTCGTGGCGTACTTCGGCATCATCATGATGGCGGGCGCGTCTGGGAACGTCAAGCGGACGCTGGTGCTGGCGAGTCTGGCCTGGTGCACCTATGCGGCGTTCACGCTCTCGATGGAAGGCTCGCTGTTCCACGGGAACGTGCTCCTCAGTCTGCCGTTTTTCCTGGTGGTGACCCTGTTTTATGGGGGACTCGCGGAGCTGGCGCAGCTCGAGCGGGCGGAGCGCGAACGGCTGTCGCACGTCGCGCTGCATGATGAACTGACCGATCTCCCGAACCGGCGCTTTATTATGGACAGTCTCAGCCGGGCGCTCGCGGAATCGACGCGCTTTCACTCACCGGCCTCCTGCGTGGTGCTGGACCTCGACGGATTCAAGCGCGCCAACGATGTCTATGGCCACAGCATGGGCGATCAGGTGCTGCGCGACGTGGCGGCGATGCTGACGGCTGAGAAGCGTGGCTATGACCTCGTGGGACGGCTCGGCGGCGATGAGTTTGTCTGGATTCTCCCGCGCGCCGACGAAGAGGGGGCGATGGCCGCGGCCGAACGATTCCGTGAAGCGGTCGCGCAGTTTCAATTCGGGAAGAAAGAGGCCCCGTTCAATTTGACCACCAGTGTCGGGATCACCACGTTCGTTCCAGGGCTGATGCCCGATCCCACGCCGACGGAAATGCTCCGGGCCGCAGATGTGGCGCTCTATGCCGTGAAGAAAGAGGGAGGGAATCGGATCCGCGTCGCCCCCTGGGAGCGCGTCGCCGGTTCTCCCTGGTGGGATGCTTCAGACACGCTGCCGCAAGTGCGCGTTCAGCGCCGCGATTCCGCCGGCGGCCAGTCCATGTCCGCCTGTCTGCCGCAAAAGAAACAAGCCAACCGATAGCGAGCCCGCCGTCTGGGGTTCGGCAGCGAGTGAAACACCACCGGCGTGCCGTCGAAGGGGCAGGTGGGCTGCTGATGCATGAGATGCTCGTCGGCCATCACCAGCATGGCGGCATCGTCCCAGGGCGGGGTGAGCTGTTCCCGGCCGGTCAGCGGTTCCTCGCGCCCGCATCGTTCACAATGCAACTGGAAGCGCTTCACCCGATCATGGATCTGGGAGACGTCCGTCGCCTGAACGGGACCGGGGCAGTGTGGGTGGGCGCAGGGGAGTGGCTCGTGCTGAAGGGCGCGCACGAAGAGATCGTGCGGGGAGAGGCTGCTGAACGAGGGAATCTGCGACATGATGACTCCTTCCCTATCATCGAGAATCAAACGACCAGATCATTGAGAGGAACAGCAGATGCTGCGCGCCCGTCAGGCCGGGGAGTCCCGGGGCCCTGTCTCCACGTTTAAAGAATCCCCCATCGGCGCCGGTCGATTCGTCGAATCGGTGTTCGAGTCGAAAGAGGGCCGAGGTGGGTCCGAGCGAGGCCTTGTATTCCAACGTCGTCGTGATCGCCTTGACCGACTGTTCTGAGCCGGTCCAGCGGCCGTTCCGGTCCCAATAGAACTCAGGTCTCACGGCCACCGCCCAGGGCTCGGCGAAACGCCATTGTGTGAAGAGGGCGCTTGCCATCACGAAGGCGCGGGGATCGCCGGAACGGCCTGCGATCCCTTCGGTGCCGATGTTATAGGTGACCGCCACGGTCAGGTCGTCTCCCTTCCATTCCACGTTTGAGTCCGAATAGAGCCGCCAAAATTGCAG
>SWDL01000483.1 GCA_005116795.1 Nitrospira sp.
GGTATCCAGGTTGAGATGTTTGTGATCGAACTCCTCGATCAGTTCCTTGAGCACCCGCTTGAGGTCGTAGAGATTCACCACCATGCCGGTCTGCGGATCCACCGCGCCCACTACGGTCACTTCCAACATGTAGTTATGCCCATGCTCGTTGGCAGACGCGCCGAAGACCGCGCGATTGCGCGCCGCATCCCAGTCATCCCGCCAGTAACGATGCGCGGCCGAAAACTCGATCCGCTTGGTGAGTCGAACCTCACGCACGGCTGCTCTCCAGAAAGAAAGAAGGCCGGGGCTGTGCCGCTCACAGCTCCCGGCCCGAATCTGACAGGGACCTTAGGCGCTGAAGGAACTGCCGCAGCCGCAGGTCGTTTTCGCCTGGGGGTTCTTAATCGCAAAGCCGGACCCCTCGAGGCTGTCCACGTAATCCACCTCGGTCCCTTGGAGCATCGGCGCACTCTGTGAGTCCATGATGACCTTCACGTCCCCCTTCTCGATGACCGTGTCGTCATCCCCGATCTTGCTCTCGAAGGCCATGCCATACTGATATCCGTGACAGCCCCCGCCCCGGACATAGATCCGGAGTCCGACGCTGTCCTGCTCCTCCGCCATTAATTCTTGTATCTTCTTCTCGGCCCCTGCAGTAATCGTGACCATGGGAACCTCCTCTATATCTATCTACCGGCTCCGTGAGCCTCATACGGTTATACCGCCACTATACTATAAGTCCCGATGCCAGGGAGGTCAAGGCCTGGAGCCTCATGTGCCCTCGTCGTTCAGGTCAGCCAGCCACTCGGCTCGCATGGCCGGAGGAACCGCCACGGCGGCCCGGTACGCCCCGTGCTGCATGACGAGGCTGACCGGCTCAGAGTCCGATGTCAGACGGGGGGCCCAGGCGCGCGGGATCGGAAACCGGACCACATGCACCGCGCTGATCTTGTCCTCCTTGCTATGGCCGCCCTCGAACAGGCCGAACGTCCGCTCCGACCCGACCTGAATGGCCACGGTCTCGCCCCGATCGATTCCTTGAAAGGCATCCAGCTCGGCCTTGATGTCCGCCTCGTCCGTAATCTCGATGAAGAGCGTGGCGCTGAGTTCACCGGGAGCGGGCAGCAGGTGATTGTAGACATCCAGTTCGTATTGGACTTTGAGGGCATCGACGATGCGCTCCGCCCGGATCATCTCTTGGATCTGAAACCGGATGGTCTCCCGGTTCTCGAATACGAGCGTGATGCGATGGCCGACTGAAAGACGCCGCCGTTGTTTGAGGGCGATGACTTGCTGCCGGAATGCCTGGCGGACTTGCTCATACTCGGCATAGGGAATCAGATCGGCGGCCGTCAGGGGCGTCATGGCGCGATCCCGTAAGCATCCCGGACAATCTGGATGGGATGTCGCGCACGCGAGCCGGCACGCGAAGCCGCGCCGGCCTGATCCAGTTGCAGGCCGGAGAGGGGACAATCGGTCGCGATCAGCTCGGCCGGCACCCCGCTCACTTCACGGACCGCCTTGGCGGCGATCCGCATCGAGAGGTCGAAGTACTCGGTCTTCACGCCCCAGGTGCCGTCATGCCCGGTACAGCGTTCCACCACCGTCACCGTGGCGCCGGCCGCTTCCATCAGCTCCTTGGATTTGAAGCCGATGTTCTGGTCCCGCAGGTGGCAGGGAATCTGATAGGCTACAGGGCCGGGTGTCCGGACGAAGGCCTCGGACAAGTGCCCCGCTCGCTTCACACGCATCAGATATTCGCAGACATCGTAGGTATGCTGCGCCACCTGTGCCGTGTCGTCGTCCGGCCGCAATGAGGGATATTCGCGCTTCAGCATCAGGCTGCAGCTGGGCACCGGGGAGACGATGTCATACCCGCGATCCACCCAGGGTTTGAGGGCCCGCACGTTGGCCTCGGCCGCCGACTTGATGGCGTCCATGTCGCCAAAGTCGAACGACGGCATGCCGCAACAGCGCTGCTCCGGCCAGGCGACCTCGATCCCATTGTGTTCCAGCACTTGCACGGTCGCCTTGCCCACATCCGTGGCCTGATAATTGACGAGACAGCTGGCGAAGAGCGCTACTTTCCCTCGCGCGGCGCCTGCGCGAGAGGGTGGCCGCCGCTTGGTCATCCAGCGGTCCAGCGTTTCCGTCTGAAAAGACAGCACCTGTCGGTCGCGATGAATCCCCGTCAGCCCTTCCAGGGCCGGACGGAGCCATCGCTGCCGCATGGTCCAATTCATCAGCGGGGCCGTCCAGCGGGCCATCCGCCCCACCAGGTCGGTCTTGGCCAAGAGCCGATGCTGCCATGAGACGCCACGCTCCTTAGCCAACTGCCGCTTCCACGCTACCATGAGGCGGGGGAAGTCCAAGGCATAGTGGTGCGGAGGCGTGTAGGGACAGTGGTTGTAACAGAGCTTGCAGTAGTAGCACTCATCGGCAACCTTCGCCCGATCAGCCTCCGTCAGTTTCCCCACATCACTTTCGACGACATCGATCCGATCGAGGAGCGTATTGAAGGAGGGACAGAGATTGATACAGCGACGGCATCCGTCGCAGATCTCATAGATCCTGAGCGTGTCCTCCTCCAGCTGCGGACGGGTGGTCTCGGGAGCGAGTAGATCAAGCG
>SWDL01000400.1 GCA_005116795.1 Nitrospira sp.
GCGGGCCGGCGCGCCGTGCTGTCTGCGGTGCCGTTGCCGCCGTTTCCTTCGGACCTGAGAGAACCGTGGCTCGACGTCCACGTCAGCTTCACGGTCGGGGAAGGAGCGGGGTGAGCTGATGGGCCATCTGAGGTGGGGGGCTGCAGCCTGCGCGGCGGTTCTGCTCTGTGCGGGACCGGCCGGGCTGGTCGAATCGAGCACACAGGATGTCGCGATCGATGTGTCGCGTCCTGATTTTGAGAAGATTCCGATCGGGATTTTCGGTTTTCATGCCGGTGAGCCCCTGGATCGGTCCGCCACGCTGCTGGCCGGTGTGCTGAGAGCCGATCTGAAACGGTCTCTGGTCTTTGCCCTGATGGATATGGGGAAGTACGGGGTCAAGTTGAACGGCGAACTCGACAAAAAGTTGAAACTCCTGAAAGAGGTGGCCGACAGCGGTGTCTCGGTGTTGGTGTGGGGCAACATGACGTCCCGTGAGTCCGACGTGATTCTCGACGGCTTTGTGTTTGATGCCGGGAGCCGCGACAGCATCGTCGGAACACGGTATGCCGGAGCGCCGCCGATGCTCCGATTGCTGGCCCATCGTCTTGCCGATGAGCTGGTCAATCGGTATACCGGTGAGGCGGGGATTGCGCGCACCAAGATCGCGTTCATCTCCGAGCAGGGGAAAGCCCGTGAACTCTACGTGATGGATTATGACGGCCATGCTCCGCGGCAGTTGACGGCCGACGGGTTCCTGACCCTCATGCCCCGCTGGTCCGTCGACCGCCGTTTCTTGTACTACACATCGTACCGAGAGGATCGGACCAGGCAGGAAATTCATCGGCTGGAAGTGGCGACCGGGAAACGCCAGGTGGTGGTGTCCGACGAGGGCTTGAACATGACGCCCGCCGTGTCGCCGAACGGGGTCCGTCTGGCCGTGCTCGATCAGGCTACGAATGTCTCGCAGCAATTGACGGTGCACGCGAGCGGGGATTTGTCGCCGAGTTGGTCGCCCACCGGACAGGACCTCGCCTTTACGTCGGATCGGAGCGGACGGCCGCAGGTCTACTTGATGAGCGCCGATGGATCGCATGTACGCCGCCTGACTTACGAGGGAGATTACAATGCCGCGCCGGCCTGGTCTCCCACGGGGAACTGGATTGCGCACGTTTGTCGTTCCGAATCGCGACAATTTAAGCTATGCTTAACGAGTCCGGACGGGCAAAAGCGTCGCCAACTGACCACAGGGAATACTATCGACGATGCCCCCTCGTGGGCGCCTGATGGGCGACACCTCGTGTTTAGTTCGGTGGCCGACGGGAAGAGTCACTTATATATGATTAATGCGGATGGGTCGGGTTTAGAGCGGTTAACGTCGGGTGGGACGTACCACAGCGATCCAGCCTGGTCCCCGGCATGAGCGGTTCATTGGGGCCGACCTGTTTCGGTCGGACGCACTGCCGTATGGACGCGGCGAGTCTTTTTCACAAAGGAGAGAGAGCCATGGAGAGAGCGATACGCCTTGCATGTTTTCTAGGGTTGGCCGGCCTCACCCTCATGGGCGTCAGTTGTACAAAATCTGTTCAGGGAGGAGCCGGGTCGAAGTCATCCGAACAGGGCCGGACCAGCAGCCTGGTTCCTGGAGGGACCAGCACGGGGCCGACGGATTCGGGGCTGAAGGAACAGAACCTACCCCGGCCTAGCGCCGGCGGCTCGGTACCGAGCGTGGGGGGGGTGGGTTCGGACAGCGGTCCCTTGAAAGGGTTTGAGCCTGTGGGGCCCGGTGGCC
>SWDL01000484.1 GCA_005116795.1 Nitrospira sp.
CAGCCGTGAGTGACATCTGTGCGTGGCACATGGCGCACTCGACGCGATCCCGGGTCGTCCGCCAAGCCGCGTGGCCCTTGCAGTTCGGACACATGAACCCCTGCGGCCAGCGAAGAGCCATGAGATAGGCTCTGCAGTCTGCCTCCGTGCGGAATCGGTCTTCGAACTCCAGTTGCGTCCGCGGGTAATCCTCGGCACCAGGCTCGGCTCCCATGCCCCCAGCATACTAAAACCGGAGCTAAGTGCATACCCACTAGACCACAATATATGGGAACTCCCCTTGCATAGACCCCCATAGAATGCTATAAGTGCAACATTCATAATCCTTCGATCTGCCGATTGGCGGTGGGGCTGCGATATGGACGCCGAACAGATTGAACTTCCCTATCAGGTCCGTCTGGAACGATTCGAGGGGCCCCTCGATCTCTTGCTCCATCTCATCCGGAAGCACGAGATCGATATCTACGACATCCCCATCGCCCTCATCACCCGGCAGTATCTGGAATACTTGAGCGTGATGAAGTCATTCAACCTGG
>SWDL01000485.1 GCA_005116795.1 Nitrospira sp.
ATGTTCGCTCCTTTCATCCCTTCCTGCCCTTCCGCTCTCGTCGGGTCCCAAGTTCACGTCCGTCGCGATCTTTCGCAAAAAAACGCTTTTACCCTCACCCCTGGCGGGAGCAAAAGCGCCGATTTCCCAGATCCCCGCGGCACCTATCGCCCTTCTCGTTTTTTCTTCGATCCCTTTCCTCCCCCGTGATTTTTTCCCCACTGCCGGACAAGCCTTCGCCCGACTACCGCTGCAATCGCCGCGGCGCCCAGGCCGAGTCCGTAATACACCCAGACCGGAGAACCCGCCGTCTCAACCGGCACGCAGCCGGCCCCGAAGTTGACGCGCAGCCCGCGCTCGCTCTCCCTGTCCTTGGGATTGAACTCAATTTTCCTCTCCTGCCGATCTTTACCGGCCTCGATGAGGAGGGGATCGCCGACGTTGTCGTTGTGAAGGTGGAGGGTGGTCTTATAGTAGCCGCCGACGTCGGTGTAGACCGTTGCTCCCACCGTGATACGGGTGTCCTTGACCAGGACTTCGGTTTCAGCAACAGGCTTCCCATCGGAGCCACACACATATCCATCGACCGTAAAGCGATGATCCGCTTCGTGCATGGCGCCGGCCCACGGGAGGAACAGCGCACAGTGACCAACAAGCACCGCAGTAAGACCGACTATTCTTACCACGGGAGCCATACCTCAAGACTCGCTCGTCGGTACTGCCTGGGGGACAGCACCGCCGGGCTGATCCAGCGCAGTTGCTGTTTCCCTGCGACGCTTCATCTCACAAAAATAAAGACGTAGAAATGAGCAAAACACCCTAGCCCCAGGCTTGAGGCTGCCCCTTGTAACACAGTCTCTTTTCCTTTGTCAAAGCAAATTTGGACGAGAGGTCCCTGGAATGCTACCTAGAAATTGGACCGTGATATCGAGTCCGTATCTAAGAAATAACGTGTTGAGTCATGAGGCCTTGAGACTGTGGAGAGAGAATCGAGCCAAGAGCCGAGGGCAGGGTGGCAAGAGACGATCAACGACCGACGGTGCGGCCTCTGTGGGTCAGAGGTGACCGCGAGCTCGTGCCGCTGCTTCCTCCTGCTGGGCCTCATTCTGGCGTTGGGATTCCTTCTTGGTGACCCAGGCTTCCCAGGATTTGCCGGACGCCGTGTCTTCGCCGGTAAAGGCGATCGCGACAATCTCCTCGTAGGGAATCTCGGCGGCCGTTGACATGTCCTGCGGGTATACCTGGACGAAAGGCTTGGCCGCCGTCGCAAGTCGATTGAATAGATAGCCCTCGACGGCCTTCCCGGAGGCCAGCGTGAGCCTCACATCGCCGCGATAATCGAAGGCCTGCTCCACAGCCTCTGCCAGCTCGGCTGGGGTTGTGGGCCGAAACACCCGCCCCTTCAGCGGAAGCTGCTCCGGCGTGTGGTACTTGGCGTCAGTCATTCGAAGAAGTACACAGCGAGCAGTGAGAAGTCGGGGGCTGAGGCAGAGGACTGCCTAACTGGCATTCGGCATCAGGGTCGCCTTCACCGTGCGACCGAATCCCGACCAGGAGCCAAAGGTATCTGCCACGGCCGAGGCCTCATAGCCGCAGTGCACCATGCAATCGGCACACTTCTCATTGTGGCCGGTGCCATAGTGTTCCCACTCCGTCTGCTCGATGAGTTCACGGAAGGTCGTCGTGTACCCGTCTTGCAGGAGGTAGCAGGGCTTCTGCCAGCCAAACATGTTGTAG
>SWDL01000486.1 GCA_005116795.1 Nitrospira sp.
AGACCGTCGCACAGGCGGGAGGCGAGGAAAGCGGAGGGGCCACGGCGCCTGCCGGCTTGCTGTCGGATCTTGAGGTGCACGACCTCAACAGCGAGTTAGCCGCGCGCTACAACTTTGGGCCGTCCGAACGAGGCCTCGTCGTGGTGAAAGTGAAGACGGGCAGCGTGGCGGAGGAAGCCGGCGTCAAGGAGGGCGACCTGGTCCTCGAAGTGAACCGTATGGCCGTCGGCAACGTCAAGGCCTATGAGCGCGTCGCATCAAAGATCGGCAAAGATCAGCCAATCCTATTGTTGATGAAGCGCCAAGGGCGAACGCGCTATGTCACGCTGAAACCATAGCGCAGACGCCTGAGTGAGCCGTGAACCGGGCTTGTGCCGAAAGGGGGGAACCCTATGGGGCGGCGACTGTGCTTCGTGCTCATCAGTGCCCTTGCGGGCACGGCCTTGTTCGTCAGGGCGGAAGAGGCGGATTGGGGATTTCTGCTGGTCGGGTTTGCCATCGGGGGGGGGCACCGGTGGACTCATCGTGGCGGGGGAATATGCCCTCCAGCGGGCTTCATTCGGCGTCATTGTCGGCGGGACCGCGGGCCTCATCGTCGGATTGCTCTTAACCGGATTGGTTGAATGGGTCGGGAGCGCCGTCTTCGATGTGGAGACGTTTCTCTTCCACATCGGGGGGCTCGTGTTTCTTCTGGGATTGCCCTATCTTGGACTCAGTTTGGGGGCGCGATTCGGACGGGAGAAGCTGGGCGGCGGCGGCCCCTCCGGAGACCTTTCGCCGGCCGGCTCCAGCGTCAAGATTCTCGACACCAGCGTCATCATCGACGGGCGGGTCGCCGATCTCTGCGAGACCGGATTTCTCGAAGGCACCTTCCTGGTCCCCCAGTTCATTCTGCAGGAGCTGCAACACATCGCCGACTCCTCGGATAGCTTGAAGCGGGTTCGCGGGCGACGTGGGCTTGATATCCTCAACAAGATCCAGAAAATGGCCGGCATCGACGTCCGGATCGTTGAAGAGGATTTCCCGCACGTCAAGGAAGTGGATTCGAAGATCGTGGTCCTGGCAAAGAAAATCGGCGCGAAGGTCATCACGAATGATCTCAACTTGAACAAGGTGGCGGAGCTGCAGGGCGTGCGAGTGCTCAATATCAACGAGCTCTGCAACGCGCTCCGGCCGGTGGTCCTGCCGGGAGAGACGATCCGGGTGTTCGTCCTGAAGGAAGGGAAAGAGGCGGGACAGGGCGTCGCCTATCTGGACGACGGGACCATGATCGTGGTCGACAATGCCAAACGCTGTATCGGGCGCAACGTCGACGTGATCGTCACCAGCGTGCTGCAGACCACGGCAGGCCGTATGATCTTCACCAGACTGAAGGAAGAACCTGAGCGAGAGGAAGTCGCCGTCGTTCGTGGGTAGATCGGCCATCGCCGTCATTCCGGCTGCGGGCCGAGGTCACCGCATGGGGAGCAAGATCCCCAAGCAGTTCCTCGAGCTGCGAGGCCTGCCGCTGCTCGCGCACACGCTTCGCGCCTTCGAATCGGCCGAGTCGGTCTCCGCCGTCCTTGTGGTCGCTCCGGCGGCCGACCTCCCCTTCTGTCAACATGACATCGTGGACCGGCACGGATTCAAGAAAGTTCTGAAACTCGTGCCAGGGGGAGAGGAGCGGCAGGATTCTGTGCGGCATGGGGTGGAGGTCGTGGATGAGAGGCATGACGTCATCATCGTGCACGATGCGGTACGGCCCTTTCTGACGCCCGCCATGATCGATGAGGCGGTGGCGCTGGCCCGCCGGCATCGGGCCGCCATCGTGGCGATTCCGATGCGCGATACCGTCAAGCGGGTGGGGGAGAGCGGCTTGATTGAAGGGACGGTCGATCGGCGGCGGTTATGGCTGGCTCAGACGCCGCAGGCCTTCGAGCGGGCGCTCCTCCAGGAGGCGCATCGGAAAGCCTATCTGGACGGCTACCGCGCCACAGATGATGCTCAGTTGGTCGAACGTCTGAGTGTCCCGGTCGCCATCGTGGAAGGAAGTTCCGAGAATATCAAAGTGACCAGGCCGGAAGACCTGGCGATGGGGGAGGCGATTCTTGCAGCGCGGAGAAGCGTGAAGCGTGAAGCGTCCTCATAACCTTCTGACGCTTCACGAACGACGCTTCACGAGAGACGGAGAAAGAAATGCGCATCGGCATCGGCTATGACATTCATCCCTTGGGGCCCAATCGGAAGTTCATCCTGGGCGGGGTCGAGATCCCCCATCGGCTGGGGCTGATCGGCCATTCTGATGCGGATGCCCTTCTGCACGCCATCTGTGACGCGCTGCTGGGGGCCATGGGGGAAGGCGACTTGGGCCAGCACTATCCCAGCAGCGATGCGCGGTACAAGGACATGGCGAGCGCCAAGCTGCTTGACGATGTGTCGGGAAAGCTTCACGCCAAGGGCTACAAACTGGTCAATGTGGATACGGTCATCATTGCGCAGGCGCCCAAGCTGGCCCCCCATCTCTCCGCCATGGAAGCCAGGATCGCTGAGATTCTGAAGGTCGCCCCCGTCCAGGTCAATGTGAAGGTGAAGAGCGGCGAGGGGGTCGGTGCCGTCGGCCGGGAGGAAGCCATTGCCACCCACGCGGTGTGCTTGATTGAGAGGGCCAAAACGTCGTAAATTGCGGGGGTGTTGAAGGCCATCAAAGAGGACCTCAAAGCTGTGTTCGACCGCGATCCGGCGGCGACCAGCCGGGTCGAGGTCATCCTGACCTATGCCGGGGTTCACGCCCTGCTTGCGTATCGGGTCGCTCACTGGCTCCGTCACCATCACGTTCCCTTCTTTCCCAGGCTCATCTCTCAGCTCGCTCGTTGGCTCACCGGCATCGAGATCCACCCGGGGGCGACGATCGGTCGTGGGTTTTTCATCGACCATGGGATGGGGGTCGTGATCGGGGAGACGGCTGAGATCGGAGATTACGTCACGCTGTTCCAGGGCGTCACCCTGGGGGGGACAGGCAAGGAACGGGGCAAACGCCATCCCACGATCGGCAATCACGTGGTCGTCGGGGCGGGCGCCAAGATTCTCGGAGGGATCCGAGTGGGCGACAACGTCAAGATCGGCGCGAATTCCGTCGTCCTCAAGTCCGTCCCGCCGAATTCGACGGTCATCGGGGTGCCGGCCCGGGTCATCAAGACCGAAGGCGGGCGCGTGCCGGACGCCACGATGGATCACGTCAACATGCCGGACCCCATTGCGGACCGCTTCGCGTCACTGGAGCAAGAGATCATCGATCTCCGCAAAAAGCTCGAGAACCAAGACCGCGAACCCCGCCTGTTCTGAATTCTGAGAAAAGCTGAGAGGAGTTGCAGCGCGGCCTCGCGCGAGGCCGCGCCAAGGAGGAGGGGTTACTGACCGGAAAGGCAGGAGCTCATGAACTTCTTCCGCTCGTCCCCCTTCTTGTCGGCGGCCTTGGCGTTACATTCCTTCATCTTATTCTGTTGCGCGCCGGCTTGGACCGGGGAGAGCGGCGCGGACAACAAGGTCATCATGGCGATG
>SWDL01000487.1 GCA_005116795.1 Nitrospira sp.
CGGGCCGAGGCCGGAACGTCCGGAATTCGTCCTGGAACTCAGGTCTTCCATTCCCTACTATGACCTCCGGCAGTCCGTCAGGCCCGGGATCACCGGCTGGGCCCAAACCCGGTTCCGTTACGGGGCGTCGGCCGAGGATGCTCACGTCAAGCTTCAGTACGATCTCTATTACGTCAAGAATCTATCGCTCTCCTTGGATCTCCGCATTATGGCCGGAACGGTCATGGTCGTACTGTCTGGAGATGGCGCGCGATGAGGGTGAGCGACTATTGGGGTATCTCGCGTGTATGAAATGCCATCGAACCGATGGGTACGCGGTGGTTGAACGGGAATGTGAGGGGCATGTGAACAAAGTCATGTCGTTTCCATTGACGGCTGATTCTCGATCCATGGGGCGCCCGGAGTCTACCCAAGCCGGTACGGCATCGGGTCCTCTGGCCGTGGACTGTGTCCGTACGGCGACGGCCCTGGGGCAACTGGCAGGGGAATGGCGAGATCTTTTCAGGCGGGTCGAGTGCCGGAACGCATTCCTCAGCGTCGAGTGGATGGAATCCTGGTGGCGTCAGTGGGGCGCCCACCACCGTCTGTTGGTGATCACTGCGCGAAACAGCTCGGGACAACTGGTCGCAGTGGCCCCGTTCTATATCCGACGGTCCAGACTGGGAGCGTTGGGACCGCGCGCGCTGTGCTTCCTCGCCAACGACTACGTCGGGTCCGACCATCTCAATCTCCTGATAGATCCTGAATACGTCCAATCTGC
>SWDL01000488.1 GCA_005116795.1 Nitrospira sp.
ACCAATTTCAAGAATCTCTATGACCCAGCCTTCTGCGACGAATTTATCGGTGCATGGCAGCGCAAGCGGGATGGCTCGAAACGCGGGATTGCCGAGGTTGTCCCATGATCACGAGTGACCAGGAATTGCAGGTGACGCAGGAACGGATCGCGGAATTTCACAGGTGGCTCACGCAAATCCGCCAAACCGCTCGCTCTGAAGAGTTTGACGCCGTGGCCGGAAGTTACCGACTGGAAATTGAACGGATGCAGGCCGATGTGCTGGATTATCTCCTCCGCCCACTTCCCACAAGTCGACATCGTCAGCCGGCTTGATCGGCTCAACCGATTCACCCAAGTTCCCCCGCGCCTTTCTTAACTGAACGGTGAACCTCGAACGTTCCCCGACGCTCTTCACGCTCCGACGCGACGACGCAGCACTGAATCGACGCAATAGACGCCCTCGCCGCCCCGACCCAGTAGACGCAACCGACGCGGTGACGCCATTGACGCAACAGACGCAATCGACCCTCCGACGCAATAGACGCAACAGACGCTATAGACGTAACTGTGAGTGAATTCCATGGGCGATATGCCATTCGGGTCGAAGGGATCGGCAAGCGGTATCGAGTCGGCAGGAGGCCTATAGGATACAGAACCCTACGCGAAGCTATTTCTGAGGGTATCCATGCACCGTTCCGTTGGGGGTGCAAGAGGGACCAAACTTACGGCGAAAAGGTGAGTAATTGGTTCTGGGCCCTCAAAGACGTGTCCTTCGAAGTGAGGCATGGAGAGGTTGTCGGCATCATCGGCCGCAATGGTGCGGGCAACAGCACCCTGCTTAAGATCCTCTCTCGCATCACAGAGCCGACGAAGGGCCGAGCCGAGATACATGGCCGACTAGGCTCGCTGCTGGAGGTGGGCACAGGTTTCCACTCGGAACTCACCGGACGGGAGAACATTTACCTGAGCGGCGCCATCTTGGGTATGAAGAAGGCAGAGATTGAGCGTAAGTTTGACGAGATCGTGTCCTTCGCCGAAGTGGAGAGGTTCATTGATACGCCGGTGAAGCATTACTCCAGTGGGTTGTACCTCCGGTTAGCGTTCGCTGTGGCTGCACACCTTGAACCCGAGATACTCATAGTGGATGAGGTCTTGGCGGTCGGGGACGCTGGCTTCCAGAAGAAATGCCTGGGCAAGATGGGCGAGGTGGCGCGGCACGGACGGACCGTGCTGTTTGTAAGCCACAATATGGGCGCCATTGCCTCGCTCTGCTCGCGAGTGAATGTAATCGATCAGGGACGACTGGTATGCGACGACGCGCCTGAGGTAGCCATTGGAGACTATTTGAAACGAATCAGCGGAAACGGTTCCGTAGCGATTGCGAACCGCACGGATCGGGAGGGAAACCAGAAGTTGAAGTTCCTGCGACTGACGATTCTTAACAGATTCGGCCAATCGGTGGATGCGGTGCCTGCTGGTAATGATGTCACCTTTGAGCTGGAATATGCCATCCGACAGGGCGCTCTCAATAATGTGGTGTTCCAAATCAGCTTTCTGGATCGAATGGGTCGGATACTCTTCGTATGCCTGACCCGGATTCTGAACTCGAATTTTCGTGTTTTGGCATCGGGGACGAAAGTGCGCTGCTTTGTGCCGAACCTCCCGCTGGCGCCGGGCAGCTACACGTTAACGCTGATATGTAAAGAGGAAGGATATGGAGATCGAATCGGCGGCCCGGGTGCGAGTGATGGAAAACTACACCTTCTCCAGGATCAGGTTCTCTGTCGAGAAATTGAAAATGTCAGTCATGGGATACCGCTTGGCAGCGTCGAGAATCTCTAAGCCTATGAGCCGACCTTCTTCGTCGAAATCAAGGTTCACCCCATCAGAAACTTCCTGAGTTCGGCCGACCACCTTTTCCTGAATTCTAATATAGAGGGCGTCCACTTCTCTGTCATACTCGATCTTCATGTCCTTTCCCTCCGTCCGGTTTTATCGATGACTGTAATGATGATGACATCTGAGCCTTCTTCCGTATAGGTCACTTTCAGCAGGCGACCGTTGATCAACTTATAGACATTCTTGCGTTGCTCAATAGACTGCTCCGTGCGATCTGGCGCGGCCAAAACCTTCGCAACCTCATCTTCCGAGATTCTGCGCCACTTCATCTGCCTACGTGAATGGCGACTAAAACGAATGGCCACGCTTGGGACCCAACAGGATGGAAATTCTAAAGCGACTCTGTGCTTCCATGACGATGTCGTTCCGACACGTCCGACCCGCCTTCGTACCTTGCGATCTTAGCAAACGCGCGCCGAAATGGGAACTGCCGTCCCAGGCAATGTAAGCTTCCCCTCCAATAGACACAATGGACGCTCCTACGCTATAGACGCAATCGACACAATGACGCGACAGACGCAACAGACTCAACGACGCAATAGACGCACCGGGGCCTGCCTCGAGACGGTCATCTGAGGAACAGCCATGATTCACACCTGCCTTTCTACTCTAATTGATCAGAGGGAGGTGTCTCACGTATGTTGGCACAGAGGGGACACTGGAGAGCGCCACGTCCAAGAAAGCACCTGCACGGATAGGCTATGACGTCAGATGACTATCGATTTTAACACGGCGGTAGCCAGAGAAGCGGTGCGCGACCGCAGTTCAGACTGATGAAGTAAGAAGAAGCGATGTTGTGTGGCATAATCCGTCGCTCTCAGGGAGGGTGGGTTTTCAACAGGCTGGCACTTCTCTCTCTCATGTGCATTGCCATTGGGTGGTCGCTCATGGCGCAAGTAAGCTCGGCACAGCAGCCGGGTGGGCAAGGGGCTCCACTTCAGGCCCAAATTCCAATTGGAGGAGGCCAGGGATATTTCTGGATGTCGCAGTTTACGAATCCGGCCCTGCGGGGGGCACTCTATCTCACGCCGTACTTTCCCCTGACAGGGTATTACCCTCTCTATCCAGGGTTGTTCTCGCAGGTCATGCCCGAGGATGGGTTGCGGGTGGGCCCCTTGAAATTGCATCCATTCCTCGGTGTGGGGGAAATGTATACGGATAATGTTTTGAGAACGAATACGGACAGAAAAAGTAACTTCATACACAACTTGGCTCCGGGGATCCAAGCGCGACTGCGGTTGGCCGGACGCCATGCGTTCATCGTAGATTACCGGACAAATCTTCAATACTACGAACGAAATCCCTCCAATGACGTCCAGGACCAAACCGCGTCGGCGAGAATCAAGCTCGACTTCCGTGGAGGCCTCAGGGCCGATGTCCAAGGAGAACATAAAGTTGGACATGATCCCAGAGGCTCTGCCGTGGACAATGCAATCAACAAACTCGAAGTGAACAAGTGGAGAACCGATGGTGCTGTAGGGACGGTTGAGTATATGGGAGCCAAGGCCGGTGTGGCGATGAATGTGCAATCAGTGCGGTGGAAATACACAAACAATGACCAAGGAAAGATCTCAGACCGCCTCAGCAATTATGCCGGATTTACGTTTGCCGCTGGAGTGACACCGAAAGTCTTTGCGCTCACCAATGTGAGCGTGAGCCAGTTGATCTATGACCAAAATAAGAATCTCGATACTGCGATGTACTCCATGAGCGGAGGGATCCGCTGGAATGTGAGTGAGTTGACATCCGGAGAGATCCTCATCGGCTATCAGTCCTTGAGATTCAGCCATGCACAAACTACGCATGCAGATCCGGTGCTGAGCCTGTTTCAAAGAGACGGGGACTCTCCCTCGAACCTCTTCGTGGCCGGAAACATGAACTGGAGGCCGACGTCTTACACGACGGTGAGTCTTCAGCCTTATCGGACCATCCAGCAAACCACTGTGGCCGGGACCCTGTTCTTTGTGGCAACCGGGGCGAACCTCTCGTTGGCCCATTCACTCACCTATCGGATGGGGGTCACGCTCAATCTGGGGGTGGAGCAGGATCGCTTTCAGATGTCCTCGAGCACGGGTGCCGGATTTGCGAGAACCGACACGGTGAAGAACGCGGCTGTTGGACTCAACTATCGAGCGGTCAAATGGCTTGGCAGCAGCATTCAGTACGTGTTCGAGGACAGGAACTCAACGGACGGCACGTTTGCGTATCGTGCCAACACCGTGATGCTGGCGTTTCAGTCAGCGTTCTAGGCAAAGCGATCCACACGAGCGATCTCGTTCGTCCGACACAGGCTTGCCCCGGCTGTCGACGACTCAAAATGAGCCAATTACCGTCACACGGCAACAGAGGAATCACAGCATGAGTGAACAGCCCCAATTTGATGGCCCAGTACCCCAGGCCGATGATGAGGAATCGCCGCTGGAGGAATTTCTGCGAACGCTGCGGCGACGGATCTGGGTGATTGCCGGGGTTGCCCTGTGCGGTGCGGCGGCGGCCGGGGCCTGGTCGTTCAAGCAGCGGCCGATCTATGAGTCCACCGTGTCGGTGCTGGTGGACCGTGAGGGCCCCGGTGTGATGGAGCGGGACCAGGTCTACTTGTCCGACACCAGTCCGGAATTTTTACAGACTCATTTCGAATTATTGAGGAATGAAGAGGTCATCAGGAGAGCGGTTGAAAAGCTGAATCTGGCAGATCGAAGAGAATATCAGGCGAACAATCAGCCGGCCGGCGGCGAGGCGGGGGCGCAGCTTGCCCGGGCTTTCGCAGAGCATATTACGGTGAAGCCGGTCCGCGGAAGTCGAATCGTGCACGTGACCGTGGAGGCAGAGGATCCTGAATTTGCGGCGCAAGCGGCCAACACCGTGGCTGCGGTGTACATTGATTTTGTCCTGGAAATGCGAGCCGGCATCAAGGAGAAAGCCGGCCAGTGGTTTTCCAGCCATCTTAATGAACTGCGGAAGAAGGTGGAGGAATCCGAGCAGGCCCTCTATGTCTTTCGCACGAAGTATGGGCTCCTGGATGTGCGGGAGCGGCAACCGGTCATGGCACAGAGGCTCGTGGAGCTCAATTCGGAACTGATGAAGGCGGAGATGAAACATGCCGAGGCGCAAACGCGGCACCAGCAGATCGCGAGGATTCTGCAGGAGAAAGATCAAGGCCAAGGCATCAACTGGTCGAATCTCGATACGACGACCGAAGTCTTGAGTTCTCCGCTGATTCAAAATCTGCGGACGGAAGAAATCAGGGCATCCGGCAGGCTGGCGCAACTCACGGAGCGGTACAAGCCTCTGCATCCGAAGATTGCGCAAGCCGAGTCGGAATTGCAGGAATTGAGGAACAAGATTCGCCTTGAGGTCAAAAAAATATACAGTTCCATCAAGCAGGAGTATGACACCGCGGTGGCGCGCACGGGTGTGATCAAAGAAGCCCTGAATGCGCATAAGCAAGAAAGTGCCGAACTGGAGCAGCATGAAATCGAATACGACATGCTGCACCGGGAAACGGAAAGCAACCGGCAACTCTATGAGACCTTTCTCAAGCAGATGAAGGAGACCGATCTCACCGCCGGAATGCTCACCAGCAGCATCTCTGTCGTGGCCCAGGCCACGCCGAGCACGATCCCCGTGAAGCCGCGCAAGGGAATGAATATCTTCATGGGATTGATGGTGGGGATCCTGACCGGAATGGGCGTGGCGTTTGTGCAGAATCAGAGGGACCGGAGCCTGAAGGGCCCGCAAGATGTGAAGCGGTACCTGCCCAGCAGGTCCCTCCACGGTATGATCCCGCTCCTGGATGCCAAGGACGTATGGGATCATCACATGGCGGCAGCCGAAAACTATCGAATGGTTCGGACCAGCGTGCTGCTCTCGATTCCGGACCGATGCGTCACCGCATTGCTGGTCACAAGCCCAGGAGTGGGTGAGGGGAAAACTACATTGGCGATCAATTTGGGAATGGTCATGGCGCAGTTAGAAAATATGCGGGTGATCCTGATTGACGCCGACGTCCGAAGGCCCATGTTGCAGAGAGCGTTTTTTGATGATGGCGAGAGAAGAAAGGGATTAGCGCACTTCCTGAGTGGGAAAGCGGGATTCGAGGAGATCGTCCATGCGACAAAGATTCCGAACCTCTGGGTGGTGCCGCACGGAAGAATTCCCCACAACCCCGCAGAACTCCTTCACTCCGGACGCATGGCCGCGCTGCTCGCGCGATGCCTGAGAGAAGGCTATCGAGTGATTGTGGATGCGCCGCCGGCGTTGTGTGTGACGGATCCCATGATTCTGGCCTCACAGGTGGATGGGGTTCTCTTTGCCGT
>SWDL01000489.1 GCA_005116795.1 Nitrospira sp.
CTCCAGACGTTTCACATCCACACCGACTTCGCCCGCGAGACGCATCAATTCATCTTTCGTGATCTCGGTCTTGGTCGCGAGTAACGCCTCGTGAAACACGAGATGTTTCCCCTGTGCCTTTGCGGCCAAAGCGCCTTTCGCGGCAAGTTCAGAGGGCTCGCCGAGAATCGGGAAGTCTTTATAGACGACGCGCACTCGTGGATCGTCCTTTTGTAGTTGGGCCACCGCGGCGGCCACGCGCTTGCAGAAACCGCAGCGGTAGTCAAAAAATTCGACCAGCGTCACGTCGCCTGTCGGATTCCCACTGACCGGCGAACTCGGATCGTGCAGCAGATCGGCCTGGCGCGTGGCGATCACCTTCCGCACACGCTCTTTTTCTTCGGCCGTCCGCCGCGCATCGAGCGCCGCGAGCGAGGCTTCGATCACTTCGGGATGATCTTTGATGTACTGCTGGACAATTTCTTCGATGCGGTGCTGAAAGGCAGGGTCCGACACCGGGGCCGGCGGCTCGGCGAAAACGGACGACGAGAGCACGCACACACACATCCCGGCCATGAGCCATCGGCCACCAGATATCCGCTTGCCACCATGTTCCATCGGATCTCTTTTCACGAAGCCCTCCTCATTTGACAATGTGTTCAAGCAGGCTGGGCTCCCCCGGCGGACACTGCCCCGGTCCTGGCGTGGGCTTTCCAGCCAGACGGCGCACCAGAGCCATCGCCGAGCCTTTGAGCGAGGTCACGGCGTCACATTCTTTAACAGACGCTCCCGACGAGAGCGGCACTGACTCCCCCACCGTGCCGGTAGCGCGTGCTCCGTCTGTCTGCGCCACGGCCCTGGAAGAGCCGTCCACTATCGGCTTCGCATCCTTCTGTGCCGAAGAGAGTTCCGCAGCGGTCGCCGCCGCCCCCATGCCGAGCATGAGACTCATCACCACAACGGCGCAGAGTCGATACATGCGAACTCGCCTGCCTTGACGTGTCATACGTCCTCCCTTACCTTCCTATCCGTTACGTCGCCGGCGCAGCCCGCAAGGTTCACGGCATCTTCAGACCTGGGCTGACCGCGATCGGCCATCGGCTATCGGCTAGAAACGCTCAGCCTCAGACATCGCACCCCGGACCTTACACCCACACCTCTTGCAATCTCTTCCCTCTCAGCGCATGTCCTGGCGGCTTTGTCGTTGGGGCGCCCCGACTCCTGACGATTGAATGCCGAGGTAATTGTAGCCGGTCCAGTAGAACAGAATATCGGCGCCCGGGTTCGTGTCGAAGCGGCCGACCGCCGCGAACATCCCCGGTCGCGCCGGCATGTTTGTCCAGCCCCCCCGGCCATCATACGACACACTCTTGCCGTAGGCCTGGGCTATGTCGGCGCGGCCGTTTCCATTGAAGTCGGCGATAATCATCCCTGCCATCGTCTTCGTCAAGGCCGACCGGAGCGGATAGCCCGTCCAGGGACCGGACGCATTCAACGACACCATCCACTTCCCGCTCGTGGAGCCGACCACGTCCGTCTTGCCATCGCCGTTGAAATCTCCGAACCCCAAGCTCGCTGCTCGAAAGCTTGAATCCTGCGTGTGCACGAAGGGGCCGACGCCGCCATCCGACACATACCAGCGCTGCCCGTCGGCATAAAATACGTCGGCTCGCTGATCTCCGATGAAATCCCCGATCCGAAACTCGCTCAGCGCCGGATTACTCTCGTTGATCTTTTCCCACGGAGATGCACCAGCCCAGGACACAAGCCAGTCGCGTCCACGCTGCGTGAAGACATCTATGCGGCGATCACCATCGAAATCCCCGAACAGCAAAGTGTCAATCTTGTCCGTCTGTGCATTGAGGAAACGCCAGTCGGCATTGCCGGCAGGGGCGTAGTACCAGGCGGCCCCGGTGGCCAGGAACAGGTCATCCCGTTCGTCGCCGTCGAAGTCTCCCACGCCAAGCTGAGCGGTGGGGTTGGGAAGAACCGAAAACCGGTTGGTGTCGTACACCTTGAGCTTCTTGATTCCATTCCCACAGTAGCTGCAGGCGACGGCGTCTCCAAGACTCCGGAGCGAGATATTGTGATGGAACTCAACCATGGAACTTGGTTCGCCGCGGAGATCAAAATTTTGGCGATTTGTTCCAAGGAAGGTGTTCCGCGCAATTTCAAAATATTGTCCCGCAGCCCCGCCAAATCCTCCGGTGAGGTCGATATCGAAACCAACGTCCAGTTTCAGCCGCTCGGTTCCATGGACATCGAAATCATGCGTGTAGCCGTTGAAGGGACCTGCCCGATCTTGCAAAGGTGCGGCCGCAAGGACGAGATTATTCCATGCGAGATAATTCGTACAGCCCGTGCCAGACGCCTCGATGGCATGGCGGTTGGATACGAAAGTGTTGCCGTCGATCAACGGGAATGAGTTGATGTGGGCCTGAACCCCGTACCCTCTGTTTTGCTTTTGGTTGTGATGGATAAAATTGCGAGTGACGCGAACATTATTCGGCCGAGCGCCTCTGGGATCGCGATGGTCATTGCAGACGGCCGGCTCATCAGCCATCACGACACGAACGCCCTGGGCTGGCCAGTCCGATATGTCGTTATGATCAATGAGCACACGAGTGGCACTGTCAAGCACATCAATAGCCCGGGCATCCTTGTTGCTGGCCTCATCAACCGTGCTCCGGCTCGGCCCACGGAGACGCAGGCCTGTGACGCGCACATCGCTGAAGCGGATATCGAGCATTGTGCCTTCGAATCCCTGGGGCACTGACAGTTCCGGTCCGAACCGGAGACCGCGGCGATCCCCTCGGATCGTCACCCCCTCAGGAACGGATAAAGGAAGAGGGGTTGTGAGTGCGAGGGACACGCCCGGGTCTACTTCTACGACCGTCCCCCAGCGAGCTTCGTTGACGGCCCGCGCAAAATCCTTCTCCTGCGGCACGCGCACGAAGCCGCTCGTCGGTTTGCGGGCGCTCTTGTCGGTGGCAGCAAAGGTCCAGAACTCGGCGTCGGCAAGGTTACGGGGGCCCAGGACGAGCGGCGTGCGATTCGCGCCCCGATTGTTCTGCACCTGGACCACGCGGGTGCGATCCGCTGCGAGCATGATACTGTCTCCATCCAGGGCGAAGATCTGTCCTGCTCCGGAGGACAGCACCGTTTGACGGCTTTGCTCGTCCTGTAATTCCAAAGGCGGCAGTTGGGTGAGTGTGGTGAATGGTTGAGCTTGAAGCAGCGCGAAGCCCATCGAGTCAATGCCCCGGGACAGGACAGATGGGGCCGAATTTCCTCCTTTCACCCCGAGGACCTTCGTGCCCGCGCGCAGGATGACGTCGTGCCGGTCGTTGATCTCTTGCACGACGACCTGTTGGGCGACCGTGCCGTTGCAGGGGTAGATGAAGACGGGTGCGCCGGTGACCTGTGGCGGCGGACCGAAGTCCAAGCACTTGCCGCCGTAGCTCACCACCGCAAACGTGGGTGGGGGCAGGAGGAGTTTCATGTTGCCCAATTGAGGCGAAAACGTGCCTTTCACACCACGTTCCTGAATTGTTTCAGACGATGCCGGTAGCTCGGCCGTCGGAGTCTCGACGGGAGGCGCGGTCCCCTCGGCCTGCGATGGGGACGTCTCCGAGGTCGGAGGTGAGAGCTGCGCCAGCGGGCCGACGCTCCCGAATCCGACCATCACGATCAACGCGCTTGCAAATAGAACCACCACAGTATTCGCTCGTGTCATCGTGAAGCTCCTTTCACCGGACCAGGCGGTAATGCTTGATAAAGATTTCATCTCCGCGAGAGTCATTGTCGAGCAAGATCACATGCAACTGACCTCCCGGGAGGCCGGGCGCTTGGCCGCCGTCCAACTCCCAGAATGTCAGGCCTTCCGGTTCCTCGTATTTAGACCATCCGGGATGGAACTCATAAATAAAGGATCCCGCATTGGACTGGTCAGTGGACTTCGTGACGAACTGAAACGGGGCGCCTCGGAAGACCCAAATGCCGCCGTCTTTCGCATTGAAATCGCTGGCTTTGCCGTTGATCAAAAAGAGGTGCGAGCCATCCGGGGAAAATTCGCCGCCCTGGAGGTAGGGTTTGATATTGAGGGAGGTGCTGCCCTGATAGAGCGCGACAGAGTTGACGAACTGAAATGCGCCAGCGGTATTGGCCGGATTCGCGTGAAGCTGACGCAGATCGACCCGATAGCGAAAGATCGGATTCGCGCCATCGATCACATTGTTCGACATGTACAGATAGAGCCCGTCGGACTCCAATCGTAGCGCGCACCACCCCGCCTGCGTACGTCCCGTCAGCACGAATGAGCCGACGAAGGACAGGTCGTAAGTTCGGAACACCGCAATACGCGGTTTCTGTGAACCCTCCAGAGGGATAAAGAGAAAGCCACCATACTGATCGAGATCGCCGAAGTGATCGTAGCCGGCCTGTTTGAGGGAGGCTGGGATGCCGGACCATCGGACACCGGGAGGCGGCGCGGCCTTTGACACCGCTCTATTGAGGTCATGCGTCACCGGAAACTTCCAGAGTGTGTCCTTCTGGGTGATAAACCAGTTCTGAAGGTCATGCGCTAAGCCCTGAAGTTCGTTGCTCCAGCCGGGACTCCGATGTGATGGATAGTTGCCGAGATAGTCGATGCGAGAGAATGACGTGGCTGGAGTCTGATTGCGAATCACCGGGCCTTGCTGAAGGACGGCCATATGAATCTGGGCGGCCGAGAGCAGAGCCGAATTGACGCCGCGGGGGCGCGCGCCGGAAATCGTTCCCGTCGCGTCCAGCGCCTGCCCGTTCGGCAGCAAGAGAACCACATGCAACACATCCGCATCCTCACCGGCAATGGTGACCGCCAACGGCGATTTGAGCTCCTCGCTGTGCGTCGTCGCTTGCGCCTCAATAAACAGCGGCGCTCGTCCTTCCGCATTCAGCCTGAGGCGCGAGCCGACCAGGGTGCCCACGGTATAGGTCCCGGCGTCTGCCATCACATCGCTGCTGTCTGACGCCGTGAAATGGACCGGCTGCTCGAGGGTCAGCGTGGGCAACGCCTCGGTTGCCGTGCTCATCATGGGCAGGCCTAAGAAGATTGCCAAGGAGCCTGCGAGTAGGAGCCATACGATATGACCAGCCGGCTTTCTCATCGCACACCTCCTTGTTTCCCCAAGGCTCCCAGAGAAACCCAGATTGTTCGCTTACTCTGCTGCCTATCTGATCGCCGGGCCTAGGTCAGAGCTCTTAGCCATCAGCTATCGGCCTCCACGCTCAGATCCCCTCACTCGTCACTCAGTCCTGAGTCCTCAGTCCTACTGCAAATTCAGCCGCTCTAGTTGCTGATCGGCCATGGACGACCGGGCGGGCAGGTGACGCCGCCACCCCCGTACCCGTTGGCCGTCGGCTTGTAGAGACAGCCGAGTCGCCCGCCGGATGTCCCATTCAGGAACGCTTCAAATCCCAATGAGGCGCCGTTCGGCATGCGCTGCACCGCACCCTGCATGTTCGATGTCTGATTGCCGGGCTTGGTGTCGACAAAAGCGGCTCCCACCACCACTTGCGGGAAGGTGACCGAAGGGCCTGAGGCTTGACGTTGATAGAGATCCTCCACCCAGTACCCGCCCAGATGGGGATAGCCCGGCGTGCTGACAAAGCTCGTGACAC
>SWDL01000490.1 GCA_005116795.1 Nitrospira sp.
GAAGCGTCAGGCGTCAGGCGTGAAGCGGAGGAAGAAGAAGAGATAGAGGAAGGACTTTTGCACTCGAAAGCTGCCACAAAGCCGTTCCATGGACCACCGGAAGAAGAAAGAGGATCATTCCAAGACCGTCCCGCGTAATCCTGTCGCTCATCAAGCTCCCTCTTCGACGGTTCCCGACCCTCCTGCAGCGCTTCACGCTTCACGCTTCACCCTTCACGATTCTCCTACGCTTCGCATCAACAAGTTTTTTACGCAGTACGGCTTGTGTTCGCGCCGGGAGGCCGACCGGGCGATCGAATCCGGTCGTGTGACGATCAACGGACGGGTCGCGCGCCTCGGCGATCAGGTCCAGCCGGGCGATGGCATCGCGCTGGATGGGACCGTCATTCCGTGGAGAAAGGACGCCGTCTACATCAAGTACCACAAACCGATCGGCATCACCACGACGTCGGAGCCGGATGTGCCGGGCAACATGATCGCCGCCGTCGGCCATCCGGAACGCATCTTCCCGATCGGCCGCCTCGACAAGGATTCCTCCGGTCTGATTCTGCTGACCAATGACGGCAACATCGTCAACCGGATCCTTCGGGCCGAGCATGGCCATGAACGGGAATATCTGGTGCAGGTCGACCGGCCCTATGATCCGAAGTTCCTTGTAGGGATGGCCCGAGGCGTCATGGTCCTCGGCGCCCTGACGCGGCCCTGCGGGACGTATCCCCTGAAACCGGATTCCTTCCGGATCGTCCTCACCGAAGGCCGCAACCGGCAGATTCGGCGGATGTGCCTGGCGCTGGGCTACCGGGTCATGGCGTTACACCGCGTCCGGATCATGCATATTGAGATCGGAGATCTCCGGGTGGGGCAGTGGAAAAATCTGTCAGAGCGGGAACGGCAGACGTTGTTTGCGGCCTTAGAGCGGCAGGGCCATACTTGATAGTAGGTTGAGGCTCAGGGTGGAGGAATAGCAGCGGACCACAGGAATCACACCTAGCCGTACCGTCACCTCACCCTCAACCTTGGTTCTAGAGCGGAAGGGCCAGCGAAGGGGCTTCCTTCTCCGGTCGCGCTGTCGATTCTGCTGGCTCTTTGGTAAACGCAAGGGCGGGGGGCGTGCGCCGCCGCACCAAGAGATTGAGAAGCGCCAGCGTGAGGCTGCCGATGGCCAGCGCTGTGCTGGTCCAGCGGATCGATCTGGTGCCCTCGTCGCGCATGTCCTTTGCGACATCAGCGACCGTGTCCAGCAGCCGGTCGAGGGCGAGGCTGACCTGGATGAGCTTCAGGCCCGAGTCGTGTGCGACCACTTGTTCCGCCTTGGTCCTCAAGGCTTCCGCTTCTTGAACGGACCGCGCTCCCCACACCTGGACCATCAGCGACATGACCTGACTGGAAGCAGAAAAGTAGTCTCCCAAGCTCTCTTGAAACGCTTGGAGATCCTCAGGTTCGCTTCGCCCGCTTCGAGATACTCTCAAGCCGGCGGCTGCGTATCGATCCACGGCATGTTGGATTCGCGCTCTCTTCTCCGGGATGGAGGCCGTGGTCTGCTCGAACTCCTTTTGGTTGTGCGCCTCGAGGGCATGGACCATGGTGTTCCGGTACCGGATGACCTCGGTCGAGATGTTGGCGAGTTCCTTGCAACCCAGCGTGTATTCCGTGTGAAGGATTCGGAGATCCTGATCGACCCGGCTCAGCGACGTCACACCGATCCAGCCGCCCCCCACGATCAACAGACTGACGACGATTTGACCAAGAGACGGCTTGGGGAGATATGACCTGAACCAGGATTCCACGGCATGGCCTCTTTCCGTCATGCTTCCGCCATTGATCGACCCAATGTCCACAGTAGGATAGCAGATCGCCGGACATGCGGGAAGCCCCGCTTTGGGGGCCCCAACCACGGGAGGGTCACCCCAGGACTAATCGGCGGTCCACATGGGCCTTGAGGGAGGGATCGTTGGAGACGAAAATAACCGACCAAGGTTCCTCCTTCGAGCACAGGCGTCGAAGGATGATCTCTCTTGTCGAGGGCTGCATGCTGTGGAGGGTCCCGTCTAAGATGAGAAGCTGTGGACGGGTGATGACGGCGCGAGCCACGAGGATGCGGAGAATCTGGCTGGTGGTAAAGTTCGACCCCATCGCCACCACCGGGGTCTTGAGTCCTAACGGCATGGCATCCACGACGTCTTCCATTTCGACAAACCGCAAGGCCCACTGGACATCGGCGTAGTCGATTGAGGGCCGTCCCATCGTGATGTTTTCTTCCAACGTGCTCTCGAAGAGGGTCAGGTGCGAATCCATGATGATAGACCGCCAAGCATTGATGGAGTCCATGGCAAGATCCCGGAGGTCGATTCCATTGTAGCGGATGACGCCTGAGGTCGGTCGGTACAACCCGGCCAAGACGCGGGCCAGCGTGGTTTTGCCGGTGGTCGTGTTCGAAAAGACGGCGATCTTCTCGCCCGGAGCGACTTCCAGGTTGAAATCGACGAAAACCGGACGTGAGTTCGGATAGGCGAATGAGACATCCGTACACGTGACTCTGATCCCATGGATCGCCGGGTCCGGCAAGGGCACGGTGAGATTCCCCGGCTCTTGGTCGAGGGGGAGGGAGAAGAGAACATTCAGTTCATCGAGAGAGGTAAAGATGAAGTAGATCGCGTACATCCGCCTTGCGATGGTGTCGAGATTCAAGATCAACGTCCCGACGATCACTTCAGCCGCGACAAACTGACCCAGCGTAATCTGCCCGGTCGAGAGCAGCCACCCGGCCATCCCGATCAAGCTGCTATGCCCCAAGGCTTGGAAGACCATCGCGGCCTTGTATTGGGTGCCGGTGAGAATGTTGGCCCTGGTTTTCCTGGCTTCCACATAGTCCGCCGCCAATTCATCGGTCTTTCTTATAACAAGCGGTGTGCTGACTGTGGCCTTGAAGTGGAGGAGATTGCGCCCGATCACCTGAAGCCAATTGAGCGTCGCGTAATGGAGTTGTGAGACCCTCTGGGTCGATCTCAGCCCGCCCCTGCCGAAGGTCACAATGACGGCGACAAAGCCCGACATGAGCAGGACGTTGTAGAAGAAAAAATAAGGATGGTACATGACCAGAATGGCCATCCCGATCGTTCCGCCGATGAAGACGTTCATGAGGTCGGCGAGCATGACGACGATCGCGCGCGGCATGAATTCAGCCTCGTTGAAGACGTTTACATACTTGGGGCTGAAAGATTCTTCCCGGAGCCGTGGCAGGAGGTCCGCCACCGACAAAGCCAAGCGGGTATAGAGTCGCTGCGCCAGGTTTTCGACGGTCCGAATCTGCATGATGCGGAAGACGCCGATCCCGATCAGCGTGGCGGCCATGGTGGCGGTGAGGGTCAGAATCATGACCGGCTGGATGGCATAGGCAAAGGTGCTGACCAATTCTTGAACGGTCAGCGGGACGATGAGTGAAAACACCCCGATGGCCAAGGCATGGGAAAAGATGAGGCCGAAGCTTTTTTTCTCAAGCCTGTAGAGGAGCGCGAGGCGGGCGATGGTTCCGCGAAGCAGGTTGGGCTGATCTGACTGGGTGGCAGATCGCTCAGTGGTCATACCAGTCTCACTGCAAGCTGGAGGTCCGCTCGTCTTTCATCAATAATATCGGAGAAGCCGCAAAGCCTGTTCCCTTGCGGCCCAAGCCTGTCCGTGAAGGGCAAATAAGCTTTTAGACTATCAGAGCATGCGCGAAAATGCCATTCCTGCCGACAAGTTACGGGTTCACTTTATACGAGACCGGGATAGCCGACGCGGGGCTCTTGGCCCAGGCTCCGATCGCCCACTGATACTGGGCCAGCGCCTTTTGATAGTCCGCTTGAGCCCGGAGCCATTGATTTTCTGAATCCACGGCGTTCCGCTCCCGAAGATTCACAAAGAGCACGCTGGTGGCCCCGAGGCTGAATCGGAACCGTTCTCCCTCCTCCAAGGTTCGGGCAAGCTGCAGAGACTGGAAGGAAGCGGCGATCCGTTGCTTCGCTCGGTCGACGGCGGACAGGGCATTGTCGACATCCACCACCACCTGTTGCTGGCGGAACTTTTGTAGGAGGACGAACCGATCGGCTTTTCCTTGAGCCTCAAGGACTTCCCCCCTGCTCTTCCGCTGGAGGAAGGGCATTTTGAACTCCAAGCCGAATCGGTACCCCAATCCGAGCACGAATTTTTCAGGCGTACGGGAGGGAGCGGCTTCGGCATCGAGGCTCGGAAGGAGATTATTCTTGGCCAGCTCAAGGTCAATGTTGTTGATCTGGGCGTCGATCGTGACTTCTTTGACCTCTGGTCGGACCAATTTCGCGTTCACTTTATCCGCCTGCACGATTTCAGGGGCCGGGAGCATCTGCGGCTTCGGCAGGTCGGCGGCTCGCTCGGCTCCCGGAATCACAGGGGTATCATGCTCCCAGAGGAAGAGCGACAGCTTGTACTGCTCTTGCTCGACCGCTCGTTGGGCGGCAATGAAAATTTCCTTTCGCCGTTGGACTTCCTGCTGCGCCTCGACGGCGTCCAAGGGAGCCACCGCGCCCGCCTTGGCCCGTTGCTCGATGAAGACCATCCGGTCCTCGGCTACTTTCAGCGCTCGCTTCTGGACGTCCGCCAGCTTCCAGACGGCGACCCAATCCCAGTACTGGTGTGACGCCGCGAGAAACAGATCCTGGCGGGTCTGGGCGATTTGAATGTCGGCCTTGGGGTCTGGCAGTTCCGAACGTTGCAGCTCCGCGTTTTCCTGGTTGACCAGGAGTCCCCGCATCAAGGGGAAAAAACCGCCGAGCAGCAACTGGGTGCCTCCTCCGAGATTCAAGTCTGGAATTCTTGCGTCCCCGATGGCACTCCGCATTCCCGCGATCCCCCGGATGCCGGACGGATGGCGCATGTCCAAGAATGTGTCGTTGAAGCCGACGGTTTGCGTGCCGGCCCCGGGATTGAGCTGAGAGGTGAACCGCTCCAATTCCATATCGTTGACCACCGCGGGTTCGAAGGCGCCCAGGGCTTTGAGCAGCTTCCCACGGGCGACGATTTTTTCCGTGCCCGCTCCCTTCAGCAGCGGATGAGTCCGATCCACCCAGGCGAGCACTTCATCGAGGGTCAATGGGATCGGCGGCAAGGGCTTCGTTTTCGGCGCTTCAGCCTCGCTCCGGGGAACCGTGAGACAGAACAGGATCAACCAGACCGCGATCGCGGCAAGCATCAATGGGCGGATCATGGGACGCGCTCCTTTCTGGTTCGGGATGAACGAGGATGTCTCTGACGATGGCAGTGAGGTGAAGGCCGCCAAAGGGTGAACAGGCCGGGGGAAGCAGGGTCCATAGACCTGATGCTTATGCCCCTCGGCGGGCTCTCGGGAGGAGCGTATCAAACAGGGACGGCGGACCCTCTTGATAGTCTGGCGGGAAGAGGTTGACCCGGCGCCAGAGCTCATACCATAGCGGCACACGATTCAAAATGACCCAGCCCATGACCTTCGTGCCTTGCCGGACATGGGCCTGTTCCGGCCATGGACGATCTTCGGGGTCCGGCACCACCCAAAACCGATAGTTTCCCTTCCCGTCGTCCACTTGGTCCACGACCTTGATCACGCCTCCGTAGGTTCCCGCCATGATCTCAGGCCAGGCAGGAAGGGGAATCGCAGGGATCCCATAAAACAACAGCCTGACTCTCCGTCCCGCGTTTAACAAAGGGGCATCCAATCCATCCGCCACCAATTCAGCCGCCTTGTCGGCGCTGGTGGGGGACAGTCGCAGCAGCTTGTCGCCCTGCCTCACGGTCTCCCCGGCGCCGAATTCGGCCATTTTAACGACCGTGCCGTCGATCGGCGCATAGATTCGGCCGGCGATCCGGCGCTGAGTCGCATTCGACAGTTTCAGCTCGACATCCGCCAACTCGTTCAGGGCCGTCGCGGCGTCTGCAAACGCGCCGGCCCTGGCCCCTTCCGCTTCGAGCAGGCGCTGAAGCATCTCTGCGCTGACTTGATCTCTGCCGTAGCTCAGGGCCTTCATCGCCTGCCTCGCCGCTTTCAGCATGGCTTCTACGCCCTGAAAGTCGGCCTTACTGGCGATGGCGGATTGGATCGTCAGCTCGAGCTCACGCTGGGAGACGAGCCCGCGCTCCACCAGTTGGCGGTGACGGTCGACATTCAGCTCGGCGGTATCCACCGCGATCTGGGCCACTTTCACTTTCTGCTCGGCTTCCCGGACCTTATTCTCCGCTTCAATCACTCGGGCATCAGCAGACGGCACGGCTGATTTCACCAGGTTCTGCATCTCAGGGATCCGCTTGTCGAGTTGCTCGGCCCGCTCCAAAGCGGCCTTCCGGGTCTGCTCCAGGGCCACTTTGCGTTGCTCCAACAAGGGCAACAGTTCAGGCGCCATGAACTGCGGGTCCCAATCATCGAGCTCAAGGATGAGGTCGCCTTTCTTGACACGCACGCCTTCGTAGACGTGCCATTTCTTGATCCGTCCGGTGATCTGCGCTTCGATATCCTGCGGCCGTTCATAGGGAGAATAGGCCGAGAGCAGACCCGAGGCCGTGATGGTTTGGGTCCATGGGACGAACATCAGCAGGAGGAACATGATCATCAGGAGACGGACGGCGAGCCAGCCGTAGCGGTGCAGTTTGGGAGGAATAGCGACGCTTTCCCATGACTGCAGCCGGACCGAAACGGCTAAGTCGTCCACCTGTTGGATCTGGTCTAAAGGGGTCGGGTCAAGGAAGGACCAGTGAACCTTACTTTTTGGGTCCGGGATTGTACCTGGGGTGGACTGCACAAAGGCCTCGCCGGGACACTCTATCCCATTGTTGCGGGAGTATGGTACGGGATTTTAGGGCAGCGGTCAATGGAAAGGAAGGCAAAGGAAGGCTAGGCTCTTCTCTGGCTCTCAAGAACCTGGTTTTCAAGGCCCTTGACCTCCAGTCGGAGAAAGCCTAAGTTTGTTGGCCCGTTGGGGGGACGTGAATGGGACTCCGTACAGGACAATCGGGGCGTGCCCTCAAGGCAGGGACCGTTCCTCCGCTCGTGGGCGTCGTAGGGGGAAGCCGAAGCGATTTCCCCATACTGGAGAAGTCCGTCGCCATTCTGGCGCAGCTCGGCGTGTCCCATGAACTTCGCGTGGTGTCCGCTCACCGGACTCCTGATCGGCTGTTTGCCTATGCGGAAGGAGCCTCAGACCGCGGCATCGAAGTGATCATCGCGGGGGCCGGAGGCGCCGCCCATCTCCCGGGGATGCTGGCAGCCAAGACCCTGCTGCCTGTGATCGGAATCCCGATTCCCACGGACAATCTGCGCGGCTTGGACTCGCTCCTCTCGATCGTCCAGATGCCCAGAGGCATCCCGGTCGCCACCGTCGCCATCGGCGGCGGGGAGAATGCCGGGCTGTTGGCCGCGCAGATTTTGGCTGCTCGGCATCCGGCGATCAAGGAACGATTGCTCCGGTATCGGGCCGAGCAAACGCGGGCGGCGATTGCCTCGTCACCGGAATCTGAGAAGAAGTGATGAGTGAAGGGGCGCCGGTCAGGCGCCAACTCCTCGTCCCGACTGTTCCTTCGTATGTCGCTTCACGCCTCACGCCTCACGCCCTTGAGCCCGGCGCCATGCTGGGCGTCCTCGGCGGGGGACAGCTTGGCGCCATGTTTGCCGCAGCCACTCGCCGGCTGGGCTATCGGGTGGCGGTCTGGGATCCGGACCCCGAGGCGCCCGCGCTCCGGCAGGCCGATCGCGCCATCGCGCGCCCCTTCAGTGATGCTGCCGTGTTGACCGACTTTACCAGGTCCGTGAGTGCCGCGACCTACGAATGGGAGAATATCCCGGCGGCGACGGCGAGCGCGATTGAAGCGATCGTCCCGCTCAGACCCTCGGCACGAACTCTGGCCACGATACAGAATCGACTTGATCAAAAGACGTTCCTCTCGCAGCACGGCATCCCCGTCGCGCCGTTTGCCGCGATCCGAATCCTCAGCGAGCTTCAAGTCTCAGAGACCGTCGGCTATCCCTGTCTGTGCAAAACGGCGACGGCCGGGTATGACGGCAAGGGGCAGTGGCGTCTGGAGACACCGCGCGATCTGGACGGGGTGCGGGAAGAGTTGACGCAGGCGGGGGCGATGGGACCGTGGGTGTTGGAGCGGTTTCTCGCGTTCGAAAAGGAACTCTCGGTCCTTGTGGTCCGTGGCGCCGATCAGGATCACCGGATCTATCCGGTGGTCGAGAATCGGCATGAAGCCGGGATCCTGCGAGTGACGCGTGTCCCAGCCGTGGTGGACCGGCGCGTCGCGGAGCGGGCGCAGCAGGTGGCCGTCGCTGTGGTCGACGCGTTAGGGGGCGTCGGCGTCTTCTGTGTCGAGCTGTTTCTGATGCCGGACGGAGGGCTCTTCGTCAATGAGGTCGCCTCGAGGCCGCACAACTCCGGACACTACACCCTCGATGCCTGCACCGTGTCGCAGTTTGAGCAGCAAGTCCGTGTCGTGGGGGGATTGCCGCTCGGTGAGGCGCGCCTGCTCTGCCCCGCCGTGATGATCAACCTCATCGGAGACGATGTCCTGCGGGCGACATCCGGCGACAGGCTCCCCAATCTGCTGCGAATGTCAGGAGCGAAACTGCATCTCTATGGAAAGCGGGAGGTTCGGGTCGGCCGCAAGATGGGGCACGTGACCTTCTTGGGGGAGAAGCCCGATGACGCGTGGACGGCAGCCGGCGCCTTTCACGCGGGGCTTGGGTAGGCCGACTCGCCTCGGTCAGAATGGCTCAGGGCTTGATGGAGCCAGTCAGCGGTACGCCCGCTGCCCACGAGATACTCTTCTGTGGTACCTACGGCATGGACCCGGCTGTGGATTTCAGTATCTCATGGGGTGTCTCTGATTTCGGTGCGTTCACCACACTGGTCGCTCGAATCGCCTGACTGACCTGTGAGGGGATGCTCTTGGCCAGCGGGACCGGGGCGGCAGGCGGTTGTCCGGGGACTGCAATCGAAAAGTGCCCCGGTTTGACGGTGACGGTCTGTCCGTTCGATGTCAAGTCGACGTTGCCGGAGTCCCCGATGTTTGCGAGGCCGGTAAATTCCCGGTTCGGAAGCGAGATCGTGGCCGATTCATCAGTGGCCGGCGCGGTCGCCCCAGGATTAGAAGCCCCGCTCGGCAATCCCTGCTCACCAGCCCCCTTCTCGATCCATAGCACGAAGTAGGTTCCTCGCGCAGCGGCCACGGCGGTGGGGGTCCGGATTTCAAAGCGGGACCCCGGACCCTGGAACACTTTGGTCACCAGCGCCCGCACCTTGCCTTCCAGCAGATTGAAGACCATGGTCCGCTTGCCGTGCTTCGGATCATAGATCTGCTCGTTGATCTGGACCTTCGAGTGTTCCGCCACGGCCAACATGCTATCATCCAAGAACAACGCCTTGGCCCGCGAGGCTTCCTGCGTCTCGATGACCGCTTTGTATACGACGGCGTCCGACAATTTCACTGAGACCGGGACAGCGACGCCAGGACGCGTCATCTGGACTTGGCCCTGGACGGCAGTAAATGTCCCGAGTGACTCCGGCTCCGCAGCCTGGAGGGCGCCGCCGGCAAGGCCGTGGCACAGCCCCATCAGGGCGACAAGGGCCGAAGTAAGGCGAATAGGTGCGTACATCATGGTGAGCCTCTCCCTGGTCGTGGACACCGCCAGGACGTCCGTTTCGTATCGGCGGAACGGCCCGGCTTCAACACTCCAAAATATAGCGGGCGCATCGGAGATGTGTTGACCACGGACGGCTGAATCCAAATCCGGCAAGTTGATGTCTGTTGAAGGAGGTTAGCAGGGTGTTCCAAAACCTTTGTCATCCAAAAATTATTGTCGAGAGTAAGCGTGGGGCGGTCTTCCTTGCAAGCCTGTACAATTTCTTCCGTGAATGCTTTAAGATATTGAGGCTCTTGGACAAGCCGGGCCTCCTTCCGCTGGGACGAATAGGGAGGGTGGACTGAGCGAAGAAAAGGAGGAGACCACCATATGCTCTGCAATCTTAGCGCCCTAGACCGCGGAATCAGAGTCATGATGGGCCTGGGATGTGTGGGGGGTGGGTTACTCGCGACTCAGGCTGAACTCTCTGGATTGGTGTCTGGGTCGGCCTATGTCATGGGGTTCTACGCTCTGGCAAGCGGGCTCATCGGTTTTTGTCCGATGTGTAAAGTATTCGGGATCGATACCTGTGGGTTCGGGAAGAAAAAGCCCAACGACTGATCCCCGGCCCTCCCAAGCAGAACAGTCGGAGAGTCAATTCACCCTTCGAGGGCCTCCCTTCGACAAGCTCAGGGCGGACGGAGGCCGCGCTGAACAACAAGAAGTGTGTCCGTATGAAGACACGTGACACGAGTCAGACGAGCAGAAGCCCGGCTGCGCGCGCGTTCCGCCAGGTCTTCGAGCGCAGCAGCTCGTCAAACTTCTTCGGCCCGCCGATCGGATAGTCCTCCCGGACGGTCCGCAGCAGCGGATACCCCTCGTCTCGCCTACCGTGAGCGGGAGTGGCCCGCCGGATCAGCTCGACCAGCCAGTCGACCGTCTCCCGCCGGAGCGTGAGCGTCTGATCGTCCGTCCGGGTCGGCAGGATGAGCCGGCGCCGATCTGGGCTGATCGGTTGCACGACGGGACGGCCGCCGATCCATACGAACCGGCGTTCCAGCAGAGGATCGTCGCCGATCACGTGAGCCGCAAGCGCCCGGTCGATCCATCGACGGGTGGCCTTGGGTCGAGGAACAGGTCGGGCAAACCACCGGCGGACCGGGGTCTGGAGCCCCGTGCCCTCCATGTAATTGAGCACGGCGGTCCGCAGGCCGGCGCCGAGCCAATCGGGAGAAGCTCCGCGCCGGTCTTCGTGGACGAGATCATTCTCGGCAAACCCGCCGAATCTGGGCCCCACAATTCGAATCCCATACGTATCGGGGGACAGACCGATGGGACTATGGGCGGTGGCGACGAACTTGTGCCAAAAGGCCGACTGCAGCAGATCCCGCTCAAACAGTTGTCGGACCCGTTCGAGGGACTCCACGGTTTCCGCAATCGTCTCACCGGGCAGCCCATACATCAGATAGGCGTGGACCAGCATGCCCGCCTGTCGGAAGGCCGCGCACACGCGGGCCGTCTGATCGACCGTGATGCCCTTCTTCATGTCCCGCAGCAGCCGATCCGACGCCGCTTCGAGACCGGCGGTCACCGCGATGCCTCCTGACGCAGCCAGCAATCGGCACAAGTCCGGTGAGAAGGCCTCTTCGAAGCGAATGTTGCCCCACCAGGAAATGGGGACCCCGCGTTCCAGCAGGGCCAGCGCCAAGGCTTTCAGCGCGGCCGGTGGGGCCGCCTCGTCGACAAAATGGAAGCCGCGTCGACCGGTTTCCGCGATCAGCGTTTCGACTCGATCGACCAGAAGCTCGCTTGGCGCCGCTTCGTAGCGGCCGATGTAGTCCAGGCCGACATCGCAGAAGGTGCATTGCTTCCAATAGCAGCCGTGCGCGACGGTCAGCTTGTTCCAGTGGCCGTCCGACCAGAGGCGATGCATGGGGTTGAGCGAATCGAGGATCGACAGATAACGGGTCAACGGAAGACCGTCGTAGGTCGGCGTCCCGGTCTCGGCCATGCCGATGTCCGGCTCCGGGGCGCCGTTGTGCCAGACCACCCGTCCCTCCGTCCGGAGAAAGGTGCGCTTCAGCGCCGAGATCTCCCGTTGTCCCATGAGAAATTCCAGCAGGCACAACAGCGGCCGCTCGCCATCGTCCAGGGTGATGAAATCCACGTAGTCGAACAGGCGGGAATCGTGGATGCGCCGCAGCTCGGTGTTCGCAAAGCCGCCCCCGAGCACGATGCGGATATCCGGCCTCGTCTGCTTCAGCCATTGCGCCATACGAAAAGCTCCATAGAGATTCCCGGGGAACGGCACGGTCAGTCCAACCACCGACGGCATGAATGCCGTGACATGCTGCCGCAGCGCTTCCACCAGCAAGGCCTCCGCCGGCCCCGCCGGCGCCGCGAGGGCCTGGGCCATCCCGTCGAAAGAACTTGCCGATCGGCCGACGTGTTCGGCATACCGGCTCAAGGCAAAGTGCGGGGCGATGGTGGCGTGAAGGAGATCGGCCAGGTCCTCCAGGTACAGGGTGGCGAGATGCTTGGCCAGCTCGGTCGTGGACATCGTCGACGGTCTCGTGGTCGCAGAGGCGGAGGCAAAGCGCGGCCCTTGCGGGAGAAATCGCCCTTGGCAGATGCGAGGAGCCAGAGCCGGGTCCCGGCCCTGGAGGAACGACACGACGGGCTCAATCGTCTCGAGATAGACCGCCTCGAGCGCCAGCATCTGTGCGGCCTCCCCGGGCATCTCCTCCTGATGGGCGCGAATCTGCTCGAAGGCCTGCGTGAGGGCGGCTTGCGAGAACAATCCGAGCGCCATCTCAATGCCGAGATCGGCCTGGGCGACGGCGTACCCTCGTGCTCGCAGAAATCCCGTGAGGTACGCGGTGGACGGGTAGGGCGTGTTCAGTTGCGTCAACGGCGGAATGAGGAGGAGCACACGGGGAGATTGCACGGCAGAGAAGTACCACAGGGCCGGATGAAATCGCCAGCGAGCGGGGTGTCTGGCCGTAGGCGAGCGCCCACGGAAGGACCCAAAAAACGGCACGCACCTGTGTCTCGGACCCCTCACTTGTGGATCAATCGACGTGTGATTTCCCAGATCGATCAGATCGGCCGAGAAGCAGCCGAGAGAAGTGGAGGGGGCGATAGGGGCCACTTGTAGGCAATGGGTCGCATCAGGAGGAGCTGAAGGTGGTTGACGCGCGACTGTGGCTGTTGGTTTCTAGGCCATAGGCGCTGTGGTATCCATCTTGCTCAATACAGGCTCAAGAAGAACGCCTGCCACAGGGGGCGTAAGCTCTCAAGGTTTCACCGGAGAGAGGGATGTGACCATGACGGTTGAGTTGCTCCTCCTCATGCTGTTCGGCTGGCTGCTGCTCCGCGGCGGCATCACGAACTGACCTCACCGGCTGCGCTCCAGCCATGCCGAACCATTGTTCGTTCACGACTCGTGCCGGCCCTTTTATCGTGGGGGATCGCACAGGAACTCTCTTGCTCGGCGTCACCCTCACGTCGATGCAGAAGCCTCCGCCACGGCGTCGAGCGCCCCACCCGAGCCGATTCCTCGGCAAGTGCGGTAAGATGGCCCGTGGCCGTCTGTCGCAATCCCACAAAGAATCCCTTCTTCCACCTC
>SWDL01000491.1 GCA_005116795.1 Nitrospira sp.
TCGGTGATGACGCAATCGAAGGACTGTTCTCGCAGCCGGTCGAGGCCCGCCTGGCCCTGCGCCGCCGTGGTGACCTCGCACCCGGCCGTCTTCAAGGCGTCGGCCAAGGCCGACCGGACAAACTCTTCATCGTCGATGACCAAAATGCGCATAGGGACGTGCTCAGTGGTCAGTGCTCGGAGGATCCCTGGTTCATGTGCTGGGTCGGGAACGCCACATAGAACGTACTGCCTTTGCCGGGCGAGGACTCCGCCCAGGCGCGGCCTCTGTGTTTCTCCATCACGAGCTTGACGATCGCGAGGCCGACCCCCGTGCCCTCATAGTCCTGCGCGCTGTGGAGTCGCTCGAACAGCCCAAAGATGCGCTCCGCGTCCCTCGGGTCGAAGCCGATGCCGTTGTCCTGGACCCAGAGCACGTATTCAGTCGGGGTGTGGCTCCCGCCGATCGTGATTTCCGGAGGAGTCGCCTGGCGCGCGAATTTCAGCGCGTTATCCAGCAGGTTCAGCAGCGTCTGGCGGAGGCCGGTCGGGTCGCCCGGCACGGTCGCGGGCGGCGCCTCCACGCGGATGTGCGCCCCGATCGCGTTCACCTCACGAGCGCGATCGGCAAGGACGCCGTCGGTGAGCGCCTTGAGATTCACCGTTGTCTTGGGCAGCGCCTGCTGTTCGAGCCGCGCGTAGCGGAGCAGGTCGTCGATGAGCGCCGAGAGTCTGAGCGCCGACGTCCTGATCGTCGTCACGTAGCGCCGGGCCGTGGGATCGAGCAAGCTCCCGTACTGTTGTTCGAGCAGTGAGGAGAATCCTTCGATCTCGCGCAGGGGGGACTTGAGGTCATGCGCCACCGAATAGGAGAATCCCTCAAGTTCTTTCGTTTTTCGCTCCAGGGCCCCTGTGCGCTCGCGCAACGTGCCCAACATCGTGTCCAGCGACCGGCTCAATACCCCGACTTCATCCTGCGACGGCCACGGCTCGAAGGCGGCGGAGAGGTCCCGGCGGGCGACACGATCGGCCGTGAACGCCAGGGCCGTGCGCTGGATCGTCGCGGCCGTCACCACGGCCGGGACGGTGATGCGCTGATGGCGGTCGACGTAGCCGTTGATTTTGGAGAGATAAAAGAGACCGGCGGCGAGCGTGAGGCTCAGGAGTCCCAGCAGGGCGCCGAACGAGACGAAAAACTTCCGGCTCAGCGTCAGATTGCGGCACCAGCTCGGCGTGACGTCACGCATGACGTACAGTAGCACAGCGCGGGCCTTCGGAAAAGGCGACGCGCCGATCCGCGACGGCGGGCCGGCCTGTTGTCAGAATACTTGACAATATGACAAGTATCCTGATATCTCCTGCCCCATGACCAGATCCATCCCCACCGGGCCATCCGAGTCGATCGAGAACCGCTTGCGCCAGATGCGCGAGGCGCAGGGCCTCTCCCAGGCCGACATGGCCGCACAGGCTGGCGTCACGCGACAGGCGATCTACGCCATCGAGGCCGGAGACTATTTGCCGACCACCGGCGTGGCCTTGCGTCTGGCCGGCGCGCTGCGCTGCCGCGTTGAAGAGCTGTTCAGCCTAAGTGATTCCGGCGAGCTGGTAGAAGGGACGTTCCTGGGCGGCGGCGCCGTGCCCTCAAGCCGGGCCGGACTCCGCGTCAAGGTGGCCTCGGTGGGGGGGCGGGTGCTGGTCCGACCGGTCGCCACGCTCGGCACGGTGCTCAATTTTACGGTTCCAGCGGATGGACTCATGGTGGGATCTTCGCCGGGTCAGTCATTGCGTGAGGGTGGGCGCGTCCGTGTCCGTCTCTTGCGCGACCGGCGGAGCATTGAAGCAGAAGTCACCGTGGCCGGGTGCGACCCGTCGATCTTTCTGGCCGGCGAGTATCTTCGCCGCCGGCAGGGCGCCGCGACGGTGGTCGGCTGGACGATGGGCAGCGGGGCGGCGCTCCAGGCGCTCCTCCATGGAGAGGTCCATGCGGCCGGCGTCCATGTGGTCGACGACAAGACGGGTGAGCACAATCTGCCCTTTCTGCGGCGGCACCTCAGGAAGGGGGCCTACACCGTGGTGACCTTCGCGGCCTGGGAGCAGGGATTGCTGGTGGCTCCTGGAAATCCAAAGGGCATACGAACGGTGGCGGATGTGAGCCGGAAGGGGGTCACGTTGGTCAACCGGGAAGAAGGGGCCGGCGCCCGGTTGCTGTTGGATCGCCGACTCGCCGTGAGGGGCATCAAGCCGGCTCAGGTCAGTGGCTACCGCCGGCTCGCGAGTTCTCATCTGGAGGTGGCGCGTCGGATTGCGGAGGGTCAGGCGGATGTCGGCGTCGGCGTCCGGTCGGCGGCCACGCTCTTAGGGCTTTCTTTTGTGCCGCTGCAAGAGGAGCGATACGACCTGGTCATGCCGACGGCCTATCTCTCGACCCATCCCGGCCTCTCCATGCTGCTCGACACGATGACCACAGGAGCCTTTCGGAAGGAGATCGAATCACTCGGGGGCTATGACGTACGAGAAATGGGGATGCGTCGAGACCTGCGGGAGCCCATCAGGCGTGAGCAGTAAGTCATGAGCCGGCTGGTGACGAATACAGTGGGAAGGTCCGTACTATTCCTGGCCGGTCTCTGCCTTGGAGGGGGGATCAGCCCCGTGGCTGCAGCCGATCTGATCATCGCCGCGTCTCCGAGTGTGTCTGTGCCGCTGGAGGCTCTGGCGCGCGCCTATGAGGCCGCGCACCCGCCGACACACGTGCGCCTGTACTACGACCGAGCGTTGGACCTCCGCCGGACCATCGCGTCGATCCAACAGGATGGCCGGCATTTTATCGGCACCGGCGAGGTCTCACTCGTGGCGCCGGGAAATGACGAGCTGTTGGATCGCCTGGAACAGAAGTATTACGTGTTGCCCGGCAGTCGACAGGTCTATGCCGTGAACCGGCTGGTATTGGTGGCGCCCGAATCGTTGGTCGAGGCGCCTTCATCCTTTGACGCGGTGGCGGCCGACGGACGGCTCAGGCTGGCCGTGGCAGATTCTGACGGCACGGCACTGGGGCGGGAGACCAAGGCATTGCTCGAGACGCTGCGACTGACGGGTGCGTTGGAGGGGCGGGTGGATGTCGCGGCAGATGCCCGAGGGGTGCTGGATCATGTGCTGAACGGGCAGGCGGATGTCGGCATCGTATCGGGGACCGACGCGGCCCGCGAGCGAGATCGGATCCGAGTCGTGGCCACAGCTCCAGGTGATCGTCCGGCTCCCAAGACACACTCCATCGCGATGGAACGGTACTGCCCCGACCGTGCACAGGGCGAGGAGTTCCTACGATTCATCCACACGGAGGCCGCCCGCGCGGCCATCAGACGAGTCGGCTACGAAACGGTGGAAGAGCGCAAGGAGCCGGCGCCGTGAGACGACCCCTCCTCGATCGGTTTGTCGGACTGGGCTGTGCCGGGGCCACGCTCCTGGCACTCTCCTGTGCGCGGGTGCCCTATGAGACCATGAGCATCCAGCACACCGAGCGACTGCGTGTCACGCTTCAGCGCGAAGTGGAGTCCGTGACCTACACGCATCCGGTCGATCTGAGCGCGTCCGAGATCGCGGCGCTGCTCGCCGGCTATTCGATTCGTCCCCAACCGAGTCTCCCGCTCCGATGGTACGCGGAGGAAGCGCCGCCCACTCGACTGTTCCGGGCCGATGAGATCCAGGCGCTGGCGCCGGTGCTGGGGGAGGCGCTCCGTCGTGCCGGACCGCAAGAAAGGGTGGCCGTTACCCTGCTCGCGCCCGGCCTGAATCCGCGCTATGACCGCGACGTCGTCGGCGGGTGGCTGGCGTTTCGAGAGGGGCTGCTCCATCTCACGATCGAGTATTTCCACGTGCCGCAACCGGCCACGCGCTTCAGCCCCTATGACACGAACTATCCCACCCCACCCTCCGGCCCTGAAGCCTATGTGCTCTATTTCGAGCCGGGGCGCTTCTGGGTGTCGGACGAGATGCGGAAGAGCCGAGCGGTGGACCTGCGCGGGTTCCTCAAGTCCGTGGTGAGGCCGATTCCATGAGGCGTCGTGCACACATGCACGTCCTGGTCGCAATGCTCGTGCCGGCGCTCTGGGTGTGCGGGAGCGGGGCGGCCCATGCGGTGGACGCAGGTCGGCTGGTGGAGAAGGACGGCGCGTACGTCTTCGTCGAGAGCCAGGACCCGGCGCTCAAATTGCTGATGGAGCGGGCGTTGAAGCAGGGCGTCATCTCTCAAGAAGAATTCGACCGCACGATGAAGGACTCGGAGGCCCGGGCTTATCTCCTCCAACCCAGTTTCAAGGCCTGGTATGACCGTGGCTTTAACTTCTCGATGAACGACAACGCTTTTTTCCTGAAGATCCGCGCTCGGTTTCAGGGGCGGATGACGCAGCGGTTTCGCAACGCCGCCTGGCGCAATCCCGGTGACGCGAAGAATTTCCCCGATCTGCTGGGGGTGTTCGGCGATTATCGGGCGAATCGATCGGAAGGGGAGGCGACCACGTTCAGTCTGCGCCGCGCCCGCCTGTACTTCATGGGCCATCTGTTCAACCCCGACTTCAAGTACTTTATCCAACTACGTGGCGAGACCGCCGAGAATTCGCAATCGCCAGGGTTTCTCCAGCTCTTTGACTTGAACCTGACGACCACGCATATCCCTTGGGCCAATCTGCAGTTCGGGCAGTACAAGGTCTATTTCAACCGCGCGCAAATCAACTCGACGGCCTCCATGCAATTCGCTGAACGGGCGATGGTCATGGATGCCTTCACGGCCAGTGGGCTGGATCGGCGTGACATCGGGCTCACGCTCATGAACGACGAAGAGCTCTACCCGGTGAACTACTATGTCGGGGTGTTCAACGGAACGGGTCCGAACTTCAACCGTCTCGGCGTGTTCAACAGCGAAGATCCCGGCGGGGCGTCGGGCACTACGCAGCGGAATATCAATGCCAACGTGAGATTGGACACCGGGAACGTCATGGTGGCCGGGCGTCTCATGTGGAACGTGATGGGGCGGCCCGGGTACGGCGAAGGGGACTTGGTCTATTCCGAGACACCGCAGATGGCGGTCGGCGCCGGCTACGCCTACAACCCTTCGATCAATACCAGCACGAACAACAATTTCATCGGGATCGATCTGGCCAATCTGAACTATCGCCGCCAACTGGCGACCTTCGGCAACGGCCGCCAACTCGGTTGGGGCGTCGTGGACTATTCGACTTGGACCGCCGACTACGTCTTCAAGTATCGGGGCTTCTCCTTCCAAACGGAGTACTACTTCAAGAACGTGGTTCGTCACGACAAGGGTCGCCCGCAAATCTGCACCGCGATCACCGGCACCGCCTGCACGGCCTTCACCGAAGCTCCCGGCCTCTTGGGGAATGCCCAGGGCTGGTATGCCCAGTCGGGGTACTATCTGATCCCGCAAAAACTGGAACTGGCCGCTCGCTATGCCTGGTGGGACCCGGATACGCGGGCGGCAGGGGATGTCATCAAAGAAGTCAACGCCGCGCTCAGCTACTACTTCCGCTCCACCTACGACCACAAGATTGTGTTCGAGTTTTCCAACACGGCGATGGGAACCGGCGGCTTTGCCGTCGGGCGGAGCGCGCCGCTGCCGGCGGGGTTCGGGACCACGCCCCTCGATGCGGTCGGCGGCACCTTGGTCGAAAATCGTTTGAGGATCCAGTATGAAATCTTCTTTTGAGCGTTCACGCTCTTTCTTGTCACGCCTCACCTGCCTGCGCCGCGGCCGTCGCGGCAGGCAGGCGCCTCACGCCTTACTCCATGCGATCGGAGTGATGGCGGTGTGGTGGCTCGTTGCGGTGGGGCATGCCACGGCCGATGAATTGACCATCGCGGCAGCGTCGGATCTCAATTTCGCGTTCAAAGAGCTGGTCGGTGCCTTCGAGCGGCAGACCGGCGCGCACGTCAGGCTGACCCTTGGTTCGTCGGGAAACTACTTTGCGCAGATTCAAAACGGCGCGCCCTACGATCTCTACTTTTCGGCGGACATTGCCTATCCCAAGAAGCTGGACGAGGCGGGTTTGGCCGTGCCTGGTTCGCTCTACCGGTACGCCGTGGGGAGAATTGTGTTGTGGGCCTCCCACGCCTCACAGCTCGACGTGTCTCGCGGCCTGGTGTCGTTGACGGACCCGGCGATCAAGAAAGTTGCGATTGCGAATCCGAAGCATGCCCCGTACGGCCGGGCGGCCGTCGCCGCCATGGAGCATTTCAAGGTCTATGACCAAATGAAGGACAAGCTGGTGTTGGGCGAGAATATTTCGCAAGCGGCGCAATTCGTCGAGTCGGGGGCGGCCGACGTGGGGATCATTGCGCTCTCGCTTGCGCTCGCGCCTTCGATGAAGGTTGCCGGCGCCTATTGGGACATTCCAATCGACGCGCATCCCCCGCTGGAGCAGGGAGCGGTGATTCTCAAAAGTTCCAAGAATCAGGACATGGCCAAGCTGTTCCTTGACTTTGTCAAAGGCCCGCAAGGCCAGGAGGTCATGAAGAGATATGGATTTACGTTGCCGAGTTAGATCATCGCTGCGCGTCATGTGGTATGGGTTCTTCCTGGTTTGCGGCGGATGTTCCGAGGCCGTGAAGCTCGTGCAGGACAATCCCACAGGGGGTGTGGTGACCTACTCATTTAAGGAGGACCGGGGCGGACCGATGGGGTCATCCAATCGAAAGAAAGCGTTTGACCTCATCGAAAAGAAGTGCGGATCTCGCTACGGAATTCTGAGAGAGGGAGAAACCCAAGGATACACCAGCGTCTCCGGCACGATCGAGGGTACGGAAGACCAGGGCATCGGGCGCCGCTGGGGGATCAAATTCGAATGCATGGAGCGCTGATAGGCTATGAGACCCACCGGGCCGGCACGGTCCCTCGCCCGCCTCGAAGGGCCCATGATGGGGATGGCCGATATGGCGTCATGATCGCGATGCTTCGTCGCTCACCCCCCGACGCGACGCTTGGCCGGACCTCTATTCGGAGGCGTGGTCGGCTGTGAATTGGCTCGCGATCGGCGTCACGCTCAAACTCGCGGCCCTCACGTCACTGATTCTTGTGGTGGTGGGACTGCCGATCGCCTACTGGCTCACGTTTTCACGCCGGCGGTGGAAATTTCTGGTCGAGTCGGTGGTGGCACTCCCGCTCGTGCTGCCACCGACGGTCCTCGGATTTTATATCCTCGTCGCCATCGGGCCGCACAGCCCGTTCGGCCGATTCTACAGCGACGTGGTGGGGCATCCCCTGCCCTTCACCTTCGAAGGGCTCCTCCTGGCCTCCATCCTCTACAGTTTGCCTTTTGCCGTGCAGCCATTTGCGACGGCCTTCGATCAAGTGGATCGACGCCTCATCGAAGCTTCCTGGACACTGGGAGTCTCCCGTCTTCAGACGTTTGTCCGATTGATCATCCCGCTCTCGACTGCCGGGGTGGTGACGGGAGTGGTGCTGAGCTTTGCCCATACGCTGGGGGAATTCGGGGTCGTGCTGATGGTCGGAGGCAACATCGAGGGTGTAACGAGGACCGTCTCCATCGATATCTACGATGAGGTACAGTCCCTCAACTACGCCGCGGCGGCCAAGACCGCGTTGTTTCTGCTCATGGTGTCCTACGCGGTGTTGCTCCTCGTCTACGCGATGAACCGAAAGGTCTGGACCGTATGGCCGCAGAAATGATCGTGGATATCGCAAAGACCTTTCCCGGCCGTCAGCCGATCACGGCGAGCCTGAAGGTCGCCCTGGACCCTTCGACCGTGTTGATCTTGTTTGGTCCCTCGGGATCGGGGAAAACGACGATTCTCCGTTGCCTGGCTGGATTGGAGCGGCCGGAGCGCGGTGTCATCCGGTGTGTCTCTCACACGTGGCTGGATACCGGCAGGGGCATCTGTCTGCCCCCTCAAGCGCGACGGATCGGCTACTTGCCCCAGGAGTATGCGCTGTTTCCGACCTACTCGGTGTCCGGCAATATCGGCTATGGCCTGTCCGGCCTGTCCTCGGAGGAGCGTCGCCGGCGTGTCGCCGAGGTGGTCACGCTGTTCCGTCTGGAGGGTCTTGAACATGCGAGGCCAGGGGAGCTGTCAGGCGGTCAGCAACAACGTGTAGCCTTGGCGAGGGCGGTGGCGAGACGCCCGCAGCTCCTCCTGCTGGATGAGCCGCTGTCGGCCTTAGACCTGCCCACCCGAGCGACCTTGCGCGCAGAACTTCGCACAATGTTGCGCCGGCTCGCCATCCCGGCCATCGTGGTGACGCACGATTGGGAAGAGGCCTTGACGTTGGGCGATCAGATGGCGGTCGTCAGCAACGGCTGTGTGCGGCAAGTCGGTCCTCCCCAGAAGGTGTTCAGCCGTCCCCAGAACGCGGAGGTCGCCCGCATCGTCGGAATAGAGACGGTCGTGCAGGGGCGGATCATCGAGTCATGCCATGGGCTGGCCACTGTCGATGTGGGATCGGCCAAGCTCACGGCGCTTGCGAACGATGAATCGGGATCCGACGTCTTTGTCTGCATTCGAGCCGAAGATGTCACGCTTGAGATGGAAGGCATGGGCGTCACCAGCGCTCGCAATCGACTGGCCGGACAGGTCCGTGACGTGACGTCGCTCGGGGCCGTGGTTCGCGTCGGCATCGATTGCGGGTTCCTCCTCTCTGCGATGGTCACCCGCTCCGCGCTGGACGAGCTGCACCTCGCCCCAGGGACGCCGGTCGTGGCCGCCGTCAAGGCGGGGGCTGTGCATGTCGTTCCCCGCCGGGATCACGCGTAGGTCCTTCTCCGCTGAACACCGTGTCGTCCTCAGGCTACGGGTGATTCGGTGTCTTGTTCGAGTCTTTCACGGGATGCACCGGCATAGACGAAAGCGCTTCTCGATACCGAATCTGCAGCTCTTCCCGCTGGTCAGGGGCGAAGAGGCTTCCAGCCGACGTCACCTTGGCGAGGTACTCCTCCGGTTCGAAAATCACATCAAATGCGGCGGAGGCTTCCGGGACGTTGGGCATCTGACGGTCATACTTGCCGATGTCCGGTCCGGGACTATGGATGTCATGCGCTTCACGCAGCGAAAGGTACAGAATCGGATCCCGGACTGAGAGCCACCCCGTCGTGGTCTCTTCATCACCGGTGTCCGTCGCCTGGCTCACGTGAAAAGAGACGCGCTCGCCGGGAGTCGCCTGGGCCAGCGCTTTGGTCAGCGGCGAGGCCAGAAAGGCGATCTCTTCATCCCGGAATGCTCTTTTTCTGGGGGCCTCGCCGACGAACGTCCGATGGATCAGATTCCGCCGTTCCCAGACGCGGACTCCTCGGAGCAACGAGCCGACCTCGCTCGGGGTCAGTTGAGTCGGATGTGTGTTCGATGACGAATCGGGGTCCCGTTCCAGCCTGACCACGTTCAGTCCCGCTTGCAGGATGGTTCTTGCGTGCACCGGCGGCTGGCCGGCGCAACCGATGAGGGCTGAGAGCCCGGCGGTGACGAGGATGATGCTCAGCGGCCAAGCGCGGAACCGGTTCACGAATGTATCGATGCGATTCATCGCCTTGCCTCCTCTCGTCGCTGAGCCAGACCGACCTCGGATGGGACCCGATCGAACCCATGCTCCTGCAGCAACGCCTGAATCTGAGGCGTCACAAGAAATTCAATGAACTCGTGACCCCGCTCGACATTTCTGGACGTCCAGACGACCGCGACCCCGTATCGGATCGGAGTATGGGAACCGACCGGGGCCGTATCCAGAATGCGGACGTTCGGATTGGAGACTGCGTCCGTGCGATAGACCACGCCCACCTCGGCCTCACCCTTGGCCACAAGATCGAGAACCGCTCTGGAGTGCTCTCCATACACATACTGTGATCGGAGGAGCTGATCGAGCTGCGAGTACTTCAGGAATTGCGCGGCCACCTTGCCGACCGATGATGTCTTGGGATCACCGACGGCGATGCGCCGCACCGGAATCGTCTTGAGGTCATTGATCGACATAATGGGGGCGGGGAGGGGGGCTCCGGTCACCAAGACCAGCGCGGTGCCGGCATACACCCGCTTCGTCCCGGTGATGACCAACCCCTTGTGGTCCAACTGGTCCACCTCCTCATGCAGGGAAGGGAGGAAGACGTCGACCGGCGCGCCTTGCTCGATCTGATCGCGGAGACTCTGAGAGGGACCGTAGACGATCCGGACGTTCAGGCCACGGTGGTCCGCTTCAAAGAGAGGGACAATCTTCCGCAGCGCGTCTTTCAGGCTGTTCGCTGCGGCGATCGTGAGGGTCTCGGACTGTTCCGCATGCGCCGGCGGGGCCGCCCCGATGGACGTCGCTGCCACACCGAGAAACAGCAGTAGGGCGAAGAGGTGACGTCGTGGCGTCATTGGTGTGCTCCTTGTGGTCTCTGAGTCACGGGTCGTGCGTTAGAAAAAGAACTGGTACTGGACATTGATCCGATTTTCGATGAGATCGCTGCCGAACCCCGGCAGGCTCTCAAATGGGAGCCGATCCGGCGCGCCTCCGCCGCTCCCCATGGTGATGTGG
>SWDL01000292.1 GCA_005116795.1 Nitrospira sp.
GCCGCCCGCATGATGAGACGGGGCTGCCAGACCGTCTTCATCCATTTTCACGGCCGCCCGTTCGTGAGTCGCGCGTCGGAAGAGAAAGTCCGGGAGATTGCCGAGTTGCTGACGCAATACCAGTTCGACTCGCGGCTCTACCTGATCCCGTTCGGAGAAATTCAACGTCAGATTGTGCTCGGCGCGCCGACGCCGCTGCGGATCGTGCTCTATCGGCGCATGATGGTGCGGATCGCGGAGGAATTGGCCCGGAAGGAGCAGTGCTGGGGGTTGGTCACAGGGGACAGTCTCGGCCAGGTGGCCTCACAAACTCCGGAAAATCTCACGGTGGTGGAAGAGGCGGCTCAGATGCCGATCTTGCGTCCGTTGATCGGGATGGACAAGAGCGAGATTACGACGGAAGCCCAGGCCCTCGGGACCTTCGAAACGTCGATCGAGCCGGATCAAGATTGCTGCCGCCTCTTCGTCCCGCCACATCCAAGCACCAAAACCAGTCTCGATCATGTCCGGAAGGTCGAGCGGCATTTCGATCTCATCGCGCTCGTCAAGCAAGGCCTCGAACAAGCCGAGCTGGTCGAGTTCACCTTTCCCCGCCGTCGTTAGCCCGACTCCCCAAGGCTGCCAGAATCTTGTCTGGTCCAAGCGTGTTCACGACCTCCTCAGGGGCCAGGCCGCCTTTGCGCGCCACGTTCACCCCGAACGGCACATCCTCCAGCCCCTCGGTCGCATGGGCGTCCGGGTTGATGCTGACCTTGACCCCCTGAGCCTTGGCATAGCGACAGAGTCGCCAGTCGAGATCGAGCCGATGGGGATTCGCGTTGATCTCGATGATCTTGCCGTAGGCCTTCGCCGCATCGATGACGCGCTTCATGTCGATACGATAGCCCTCGCGCGACAGGAGCAGGCGGCCGGTCGCGTGACCCAGCATCGTGACGTATGGATTGGCCAGTGCCTTGATCACGCGCGCGGTCTGCTCCTCTTCCTGGAGATTGAACCGACTGTGCACGGAGCCGATGACAAAGTCGAAGCGGGCCAGCACCTCGTTCGGATAGTCCATCGAGCCATCCGGCAAGATATCGGCCTCGATACCCTTGAAGACGGCGATGCCCTGCACCTTCTTCCTGAGTGCCTCAATGGCCGCATGTTGCGCCCGGATTCGATCCTCTTTGAGCCCGTTTGCGTAGAAGGCCGACTGACTGTGATCCGAAATCCCAATGTAGCGATACCCCAACGCCTTGGCCGCTTCGACCATCTCCTCCAACGTGCCGGACCCATCGCTGGCGTTCGTATGATTGTGAAAGATGCCCTGGATATCTGAGGCCTCCACGAGGCGACCCAATCGGCCCTGCTCGGCCGACTCAATTTCATCCAGACCTTCCCGCATCTCCGGCTCGATGAACGGCAGGCCCAGAGCCGCGTAGAGTGCTTCCTCCGTACCGACCTGTGGACCGAGGTGGCCGCCCTCACTCTCTGCCGGATTCCATACCACCTGTCGCAGCCGGCTCCGCTCCGCCAACGCTGCCAGGTGGGCATCGCTGCCTGTCGCGGCCAGCACCGCATGGGGAGAGATCCTTTTGGATAGGGTAAGCGAAACCGGAAGACCGAGACCTGATTTGGCTGTGAGCTGACGGCCAACTTGCGTGATCTCGCTAAGCCCGTTCACGTGCCGCAAGGCAGCCACCACGAAGTGAGGATCATCGGTTTCGACCAGGAAGGCCATGTCGCGGACAATCTCCATGCGGCGACGGAAGTCCCCCACGAGCTCGACCCGCCTGACCCCTTCCACGCAGCGGATCATCGACACCATGTGCTCCGCCTCCCCAATCACGTTGGCATAGAGATGAAAGCCTCGACGTTTCTTGAGCTGCAAAATGCCCTGGCGAATTTTTTCCTGCGTCTTCTCGCCGAATCCTGGCAGGCTCACGAGCCGGTTTTCGATGCAGGCATATTCCAGCTCGCCGATCGACGTCACGCCCAGCTTCTCCCAGACCGTCTTGATCTTCTTCGGTCCCATGCCGGCGATCGCCGTCATCTCGATCAGCCCCGCAGGAACACTCTTTTTGAGTTCTTCATAATAGGCCAGGTTCCCGGTCCCGATGAGTTCGGCCAGCTTCGCGGCGAGCGCTTCTCCGATGCCTTTGAGTTCCCGGATCTTCCCGGATGCGACCAATGGCCCCACATCCTCCGTGAGCCCTTCAATCGCGCGGGCCGCATTGTAGTAGGCGTGGCTCTTGAACGGACTTTCGCCCTTCAGCTCCAGCAACAAGCCGATGCCTTCCAGTATTCTTGCGATGTCGTGCTTGGTCATGCTCAGGGGGGAATGTTTGAGGTCCGAGGTTCGAGGGTGGAGGCTATGGTCTCGACCTTCCGGCCATCAGTCTCAGGCCCTCTTCGCCTCAAGCCTCAAACCTCCAACCTCAAACCTATCGCCTTACTCTTACCTGCGTCCCGATTGATTCTACGCACCGGCTCAGTTGGCCGCAAGCGGACGTCTGTGTTACGATCCGTCGCCATGAGACGCCTCGCGATTTGCTTGTCGACAAGAACGCCGGCGACTGGAACCCCCGCATGACCGCCGCCCGTGGGCGCTGCAAGACCGGCCATTGCTCGACGCTGGTGACCGTGAGGGCCGACGGCTCGAGCCGGTAGTCGATCCCATGTCGCTCGCGGACACCATTAAGCGCGAGGCCCTCGCCCTCGGCTTCGCCGCCGTCGGGATTGCGCGGGTTGTACCGGCCTTTCCTGAACCGTCGGATCTCCCACCCCTGACCCCTGACCCCCTCCCCCTGACCACTCTGCTTTTCGAGCGCCTTCGCGCCTGGCTGGACCGGGGCTACCACGCCACCATGGCCTGGCTGGCGAAGGCTCCAGAACGGCGGGCCGACCCAACTCACGTCCTGCCAGGCTGCCGATCCATGGTCTGCGTGGGCACTCATTACTACACCGGTCACCCGCCCCGCGAACATCCCGGGCACGGGCGGATCGCCCGCTACGCCTGGGGGCAGGATTATCACCACGTGGTCTTGCCCAGGCTGGAACAGCTCGCCGAGCGCATCCGCGCACTGGCGCCAGGGACTCACACCCGCTGCTATGTGGACACGGGCCCTATCATGGAGAAAGCCTGGGCACAGGAGGCCGGCCTGGGCTGGATCGGCAAGCATTCCAACCTGGTGTCGGCACAATTCGGCTCGTGGTTGCTCCTCGGAGAAGTGCTGACGACGCTCGATCTGGAACCGGATGAGCCCGGGCAGGACCTGTGCGGCTCCTGCACCCTCTGCATCAAAGCCTGTCCCACCGGGGCCATCGCCGAGCCCTACGTCGTCGATGCCGCGCGCTGCATTTCCTATCTGACGATCGAGCGGCATCATCCGGGCCAGGACATCGACCCGGAGCTTCAGCCGCGGCTCGGGAATCGCATCTTCGGATGCGACGATTGCCTGGATGTCTGCCCATACAACACCCAGGCCCCGGTCACCACAGAACCGGCCTCTCAGCCGTCCAGGCTGACCGCGGCCCCGTCATTGGAGGCTTTGGCGCGCCTCACTGCGTCCGACTTCGACGAGACCTTCCGCCGGAGCCCGATACGGCGTGCTCGACACGCCGGGCTCCTGCGCAATGTGCGGATCGCTCAGGCCAATGAAACCCGCCCGGTTCCATGGCCTCTCTCGTCTCAGTAACCCTTCCGGGTAGTCTTGTGCCGGTGCTCCCGTTTCACTTATAGTGAAAGCATGCCTTCAGCGACCGTGCTCATCGTCGAGGATGACGCGCGGATGCGGCGCGTCCTTGAGCTGGTGCTCAAAGGGGAAGCTTATGATCTGCTCCTTGCCGGCTCCGGCGAAGAGGGCATTCAGGCGCTTCAGCACCACCCCACCCTCGATCTCATTCTCACCGACCTGCAACTGGGCAAACTTTCCGGCATCGATCTGCTCAAGGAAGTCAGACGGCTGCACCTCGATGTGCCGGTCGTAATCCTGACCGGTTCCAATTCCGCGGCCACCGCGGTCGAGGCGATGAAAAAAGGCGCCTACGACTATATCGTCAAACCGGTCGACAACGACGAGCTGAAGCTCACGCTGGCCCGCGCCCTCCAAGCCCGGCGGCTGGCGCAGGACAACCAGTCGCTCCGCGCCAGCCTCGGGGATCGTTTCGGGTTCGAGCGGATCGTCAGCCGCTCGCCGCAGATGGCGGAACTCAAGCGGCTGGCCCAAGACATCGCCCGAACGGACGCCACGGTCCTCATCACGGGCGAGAGCGGCACGGGCAAGGAAGTTCTCGCGCGCGCCATTCACTCCGCCGGCCCCCGCGCCACCGGACCGCTCGTCGCCTTGAATTGCGCGGGCATTCCGGAATCGCTGCTGGAATCCGAGCTCTTCGGTTATGAGAAGGGCGCCTTTACGGATGCCAAACAGTCCAAGAAAGGCCGGTTCCAGTTGGCCCACCATGGCACCCTCTTCCTGGACGAGATCGGAGCCATGAGCCTCTCCGCGCAGGCGAAGTTCTTGCGCGTCCTAGAGGACCGCACCGTGGATCCCCTCGGAAGCGTGCAGGGCGTGAAAGTCGACATCCGCGTCATCGGCGCCACCAATCAGGACTTGCGGGCGCTCATTGCCCGG
>SWDL01000293.1 GCA_005116795.1 Nitrospira sp.
CCAGACGTTGAATCTCGGCTTCTTTTTCGGCGCGTTCCCGCTCCAAGCGGGTCTTTTCGCTCGCCTCTGCTTTGAGACGGTCCGCCTGTTGCTGGAGCTGTGCCAGCAAGGCATGGTGAGCCTGCTTGGACTGCTCTAAGTCCTGGGCGGTCAATTGGCCCGACTCTTCGAGTCGGCGAAATTCGGCGGCAAAGTGATCGCGTTCCTGTTTGGTGCGGGCCGCCTCGTCACTCAGGGTCGCCAGGTCATGCGTCACAGTGGACAGACGCTGCTTCGTCGTGTCGAGTTCCTCTGCCAGCGAGGCGGCCTTGGCGGCGAGGGAATCTCGATCGGCCGTAGCTTGGCGGAGTTTCCCCACCTCTTGGTCCTGCTCCGACAGCCGCTTGTCCAAATCGGCCGCCCGCGCTGCTTGGGTCTCCAGCTCGCCGGTGCGCTTCTGCAGTCGGGCGATCTCGTCCCGGGCCGTGGTCGTGCCGCCTAAGAGCCCCTGTCTATCCTCTTGCAACACCGCCACCTTGGCCTGCTCGGCCGACAACTGAGTCGCCAAGTCCCTCGCGTGATGTTGCGCCTCGGCCAAGGTCGTGGTGAGTTGCCCCTTTTCCTTATCCAGGGCGGCGATGTGCTTGTCGGCCTCGGTCAGCCGTTGCTTCGTCCCGCTCAGTTCTTGCTGAGCGGTCTCGATCCGTCGCTGAGCGTCCTCCACCTTGTTCTGGAGCTGATCCCGATCCCGACGGAGTTCTTGGCCGGCCTGGTCGAGGCGCTTGTGCTCGCCGGTCAGGGTATTGAATCTGGCTTCAAGGTCTCGCCGTGTCTCTTGCTCGCCGGTGAGAGCCTTCTGGCCTGCGGCAGCGTCCGATCGTGCCTTGGCAAGGTCCTGGGTCAAGCCGGCTTCCAGATCCCGTTTCGCCTGCTCCTGCGCGGCCAGAGTTTTTTGCGTGTTCTCCAGCGAGGCTCTATGCTTGGCTGCGTCAGACTGCGCGGTCTGCAGTTCGTTCGCGAGCCTGGCTTTCTCTTGCTGGAGGCCGTTGATCTCGCTCGTCAGCTTCTGCTTTTCCGCTCCCGCCTGCTTCTTGAAGCCCTCGAAGGCCGCTTCAGTTTGCACCGTAGCCTTTCGGCCTTGCTCCAATTCATCGACCGTTTCTCGATGCGCGCCCGCACTCACGCAACCGGCGAGCACCGCTGCGCACAGGGCCCCGGCAACCATCATGTTCCGTCTCATAGGGGATCCTCCTTGCAAGAATGAAGCACTCAATTACAGGTCTCTATACTTGATAGTCGAGAGAAAGCAGTTTGTCCAATCTCAGTCATCCCGCGCATTCGACCAACGAGCTCTTAGAGAACAAGACGGCCAGGACTGGATGGTGACCGCCTCGATCACAGTGTCGCTTCGGGTGACACGCATCAACAGGATGTCGGTCGTCTGGTCTCTCCCAGGCAAGGTCATGACCTCTGACAAGGGATGAGCAGGATTCGCTCTACGGCTGAATCATCCAGTAGCGCTGGCCCCCCTGCTCCTTGGGCAGCAGGCCGAAACGAATCTCCGGTGGGTCGCCGTGCCGGAGCAGCGTATAGAGATCGAAGAGCACGGATCGGCTGTCGGCGTAGTAGGAGTGGCCGGTCACGCTGGTATCCGCGGCGGAGGCGTCGATTGTGTCTACCCCAGGCACCATCACGATAGCCGGCTTGGTGTCGCCGGCCCGCTGGTACCCGTGCACGGTCTTCGAGATGAGGAGCGCCTTGTCCTGCGAGGATGAATAGAGGGTGACCCGGCTCACGACCGAACGAATCTCCGTCATCGCATCACGGAAGATATCCGCATCCACGTCAGGGGCCATGAGCACCAGCTCGTGCACCAGTGGGGCCGCGGGCCTCTGGGGCTCGGCGGCGAGTTGCCTCAATCCGGCCACCACCGCCCGATTGCCCATGCTGTGGGCGATCACGTGCACCCGCTCAGCGCCGGCCTTGGTCGTGACCTGCTTGAGGAAGTCTCGAAAGTGAGGAATGGTCCATTCGATGTTCGTCTCGTCGGTCAAGTAGCCTGTCAGCGCAGCTTGTGAAGGCCAACTGTAGAGGATGGCCACGCCAGGAAATCCGAGCGCATAGGCAAGCTGGGCCGTCCGTCGCGCAGCCTCGTCGAATGCCGTGTAGTACCCATGGATGAAGACGAACACTTCCTTGCGCTTCGAGTGGGTCACATACTCCTGGAGCGTCAGGAAAAAGTCGTCAAGAGGCTTCGGTCTCACGACGGCGCGGATGTCGAGCGGGTCTTTGCGAAGGTCACGGGGCATGCCCACCGCAAACAGGCCCGTTTGGAGTTGGCCCCGATCCGGCCCATAGGCCGCCTCGGCTCCTTCCTTGTTGACCACGCGCCGATCGGTGGCATAGAGAATATCCACTGCCGCGTAGTCGGGCGGGGTATTGCCGAACGCGGCATTCACCCGGGACGCCACCTCCTGCTCGATGGCGTGCCGCTCTTCTGCTATGGCCGCCCGCCGCCGCTCCAGCTCAACCAGCGCCCGCGCCCGCTCCTCCTCCCGCGCCTTCTCCTCCACCGTCGGCCCCTGTACCACCGGCGGTGTTGGAGGCGGTGGCGTGGTGGCGCAGCCCAGAATCAGAGAGAGGCTAAGAACCACACCGCACAATGTTCTTAGAGTGTTCAGTCGATCGAAGAACATGCTCTCCCCTTCACAATGAACGGTCGAAACCACACGACTGCGGCCATGCCTGGCCTTAGGAGACGAATGATACCGGCATTCGAAGGGGAGGGCTAGTTTTTTGAGAGAGTTGGTCGAAACCGGCTGCTGTACATCCCCACGTCACAACGAGGGTCCCTGGAATGTCTCGGACCCCTCTGTGGAATCTTGCCCGCAACCACAGATGCATGCTGTGGCTTTTCTCCCCCTTGCTTCATCGGTGTGTCATATCTGAGCCATTCCTAAATCTGTGTAAAACGCGTGCAACCAAGGGCCCTTGTCCCCAAAGCCTGCTGGCGCAGGAATTGCTCGGTAAGACTACTTGAAAGATAAATTGCGAAGGCCATCCTGATAGCGTTGGGCCGGTTATCGGAGTGTTTCTGCAGGGCTCAACCCAGAAAGTGAGTAACGATGAGAACGGATACGACTATGACAAGCAGGAGAGATGATATGAAGAGAGGATCACGCATATTCAAACCATTACTGGCCTCGTGGAGCGTTGCGAGCCGTATCGTGGCGGCTGTTGGATTTATCGGAGGGACGAGCGCGTTTGGCTACCAGGAGACCGCTGTGAGTGACCCTGGAACTGTCGTCGGCAGGGTGAGTTTCCAGGGCAAGCTTCCCGAACCACAACACTTCCCCGTGCAGAAGAATCCGGAGGTGTGTGGCAAGGAGTTCGATTTCGCCTTTGTGAGAGCGGTCAGCGGAGCTCTCCAAGATGTTGCGGTTGTGCTTGAAGGTGTGGAGCAGGGGAAACCGTTTGTGGCCCTACCCACGGAGATCGTGGCAAAAGGATGCGCATTTCTCCCCTATGTGGCCACTACGGCTAAAAAGGGTGCACAAGGTTGGCCGACCTTCAAGATCGAGAACAAGGACCCGGTGATGCATAATCCTCATATTTACGAGGTCATGGGGGCAGGACGCCGCACCTTATGGAATGTCGGCCTGCCGGAGCAAGGTTCCAAAATTGAGAAGGAGCTGCGAGTTCTGAAGGGGAAGGTCATCAAGATCGAATGCGACCAGCACGATTTCATGCATAGCTGGGTTCGGCTCGTGGACAACCCGTACTTTGCGATGGTGGGGCGAGACGGAAGTTTCAAGATGGATGGAGTGCCGCCAGGCCGCTACAAGCTTGTCGCCTGGCACCCGACCTTGGGCGAACAAACACGGGAGGTCGTTGTCACTTCGAGCGGAACGACAACGGCGGACGTCACGTTTCCAGCGAAGTAAGGAGGGGAGGATGAAAAGGGGTCGCAAGTCATTTCTTGAGGAGCGGCCGAACGGCTCGCTCATAATGACTTCCGACCCCTTTTTATCTTTCCCATGGCAGGAAATATCGTCAGACGGGAGGGCAGTCTAGGCTTTGACCTGTTGGCTGTCAAGGCAAACTGCATGCTTCCTGTACCAAGCTTTGTCTGCATTGAGAAGCAATCTTCATATGACACCAAACCCCGAAATTGTCTCTCACTCGGTTTTCAGCCGGTAGCCGACTCCCAGCTCGGTCAGGAGATAGCGTGGCTGGGCCGGGTTGGCCTCGATCTTGTTTCTGAGCTGCCGCATATAGACCCGCACATAGTGGTGCTCATCCACGTGCAGCGGCCCCCAGACCTCCTTCAGGAGTTGTCGGTGGGTGACCACCTTGCCGGCATACCGCACGAGCGTCGTGAGGAGCTTGTACTCGATCGGCGTGAGGTGGATCTCTTTCTCGGCTATGAGCACCTGTCTTCGATTGAGATCGACGCGGAGATCGCCCAGGGTAAACGCCGATTCGCCTGGCTCACCAGCCGGCCGAGCGGCATGGCGCAGAGCTGTACGTATCCGAGCCAACAGCTCATTGACGCCGAACGGCTTGGTGACGAAATCATCCGCGCCCGAATCCAGTGCAGAGACCTTGACTTGCTCCTGATCTCGCGCGGAAAGCACAATAATCGGCATGGTGGCCCACTCACGAATCTGCCTGATCACCTCCACGCCGTTCTGATCCGGGAGACCAAGATCCAACAAGATCAAATCGGGGTTTCGGGCTTTGGCCTCAGTCACACCCTGTCGCCCGGTCGCCGCTTCGTGCAGGCGGTATCCATGTGCAGGCAAGGTGGTCCGAAGAAAGCGCCGAATCTCAGGCTCATCTTCAATCAGTAAGACCGTGGCTTCGTGTGTCGTCATCGCGTCGTGGCAGCTTGAGAGGAACCCCGGTCTCTCGGAATCTCACGTCGAAGTGTGTGGCGCGACGGTTTCCGATTGCACCTCCGGCCTCATGGCTTCAAGCGGAAGGGTGAAACGGAAGACGGCCCCGCCGCCCGGACGATTGCTCGCCCAGATTTGGCCGCCATGAGCGGCAATGATTCCCCGACAGATTGTCAATCCCAATCCGACGCCACCCTCCCGGTCGGTCTCGACGCGGTAGAACTTTTCAAAGACCCGATGTTCCTCGCCTGGCGGAAGCCCCGCCCCGTGATCGGCCACTTCGACGGTCAGCATGGTCTCGCTCGCAGAGGCACCTACGTCGATGACTGTCCCGGCTGGAGCATAGCGCACGGCATTCTCCAACAGATTGATCAAGACTTGCTCGATCAAGACTCCGTCGATCCGCACAAGCGGAAGATTCGGAGGAAGCTTGGCCTCCACCTTGTGATCGCGGAGACGCCGTTCCAATCGGGCCAGCGCCGCACCCACTACTTCATCCAGGGGATGCCACTCCTTTTTAAATTGAACCGCCCCCGCCTCCAGTCGGGTGATATCGAGTAAGTTCTTCAGGAGCCGATCCAATCGGTTGGCCTCGTCGTAGATGGCTTGCGCGAGTTCCTGTCGGTCTGCCGGATCCACCGTCTGCTGGCCCTCGTGGAGCAAACTGCTCGCCGCGCCGGTAATAGTGGCCAGCGGGGTCCTCAAATCGTGGGAGACCGAGCTGAGAATCGCATTGCGCGTCCGTTCGGTTTCGGCCTGGACATGGGCTTGCTGAGCTTCCTCGGACAGTCGCGTCCGCTCAATCGCCAGGGCAGTCTGATTGATCAGGGACTCCAACAGGTGCAGTTGATCAGGGTCCAGCAGGCGGCTCGCGTGCACCGGGCGCACCGCCACCACGCCGATGGGGGCGCCGGCCCCGATCATGGGCACGTAGAGCCCGCTGGCCCCAGGCAGGGTATCGCTCCCCAGACCTGCCCGCTCGCGGTGCTCGAACACCCACTGCGCGACCCCGCCCTCTTTGGGGTCGAACTCAAAGAAGAGTTGCTCGCGTCGCTGCAACTGGAGGCGCTTGTCCGCATCCGCCAGGAAGATCGCCACCTGACCGTCGAAGACCTCGCGCAAGTGCTTCGCAGCCAGGTTCGCCAACACCGTCGTGCCGCGATGCGTGGCCAGGTCCCGACTCATCGCGTAGAGCACACCCGTCCGTTTCTCCCTGTAGCGCGCCATCTCCGCCTGATCCCGGACTCGCACTGTAAGACCGCTGATGATCAGCGCGACGATCAACATCACGATAAACGTCAGCAGATACTGAACATCGGAGACGGCGAACGAGAGATAGGGAGGCACAAAGAAGAAATCGAAGACGGCGACACTAAGGAATGACGCAAGCACCGAGGGCCCCCGGCCATATCGGATCGCAACGACGACCACTCCGATCAGATACACCATAATCAGGTTCGCTGATCCGAAATACGGGAACATCAACCAGGCCACCGCCGTGGAGAACAGCACACCCAGCGAGGCCAGTCCATAACTTGACCGTTTGCTGGTCCGCTTGAATACGCGTCCAGCCAACGGCCGTCCTTCGCCGGCCTCCCCCGTCATCACGTAGATGTCGATGTCGCCGCTCTGGTGGACGAGGTCCGAGACGACGGAGCCAAAGATCCATTCCCTCCACCACGACCGTGCCGGCTTGCCCACGATAATCTTCGTCACGTTCCGGCTGCGCGCATAGGTGAGTATTTCCTGCGCGACATGCTCACCGGTCAGCGTCACAGCTTCGGCACCCAACTGCTCG
>SWDL01000401.1 GCA_005116795.1 Nitrospira sp.
GCTCTTCTGCCCGCAGCACAAAGTCGTTCATGGCCACGACCCCTTGCAACAACCCGTTTTGAGCGACAACGGGCAGCCGCCGCACCCGCTCCCGTTTCATGAGGAGCAGCGCATCCTTCGCGTCATCATCGGCCGTACAGGAGTGCACCTTCCCTGTCGTGGTTTCCCACACGGTGATGTCGGAGGCCAGTCGTCGTTTTGTCACGACCGCCATGCAGATATCCCGGTCGGTGATCATGCCGACGACTGTACCATCGCGGTCGACCACCGGCAACGCCCCGCAATCGCTGTCCCACATCATCGACGCGGCAGCGGCTAAGTTGGTCCCTGGTTCGCAGGTTTGAACAGGGCTGGTCATCAGCTCTTTGATTTTCATCGGAGTGCCTCCTTGCGACTATACCTCTGGATTAACGCACTCGAATCGAATGCGTGGTGAGACTCTTTCATGGGTGTCCTAGCGCTTCCAGAATGCGCGTAAAAGTGCCGCGGCCTCCCGATACCGGAACGTGAAGGTTCCGTCGTGAGCATGATGCAGGGCCTCCCCGATCCGTCTGGCGAGGTGCGTGTCCGTGGTCTGCACGACAAATCCGTCTGTGGCCTCTTCAACGGTCATGATGCGCGAAAGGGGATGTTCGGTCTTGGCCTTTCGCTCCTCACGACGGGCCAGATTCAGCAGTTCCTGGCGGTGCTCGCGCGCATAGGGTCCCTTCACGGTCAAGAGGCCCGCGGGATAACGATCATGGGTGCGCGCACAGGCGGCGCAGGTGGTGGCCGAGGCCCCGGCCGGTTTCTTGCCCCATGTCCATCGGCCTTTATGATACACCGCGCCGCACGTGCGACAGACGGTCGGCTCCTTCAGCTTGCCCCGGAGCTTGTACGTGTCGTGTCGCACTTCTTGCACCATGCGCGTGCGCTGCGTCGCTCGTCTCGCAGGCGTCGTCTCTGGAACGGTCATCACGGTCCCTCCCTCTTCAGATGATCGGCCCCTGGCTCGGTCAGGCATGGGCCAGGGGTGCGCTCGGCTCGTTGTCACGGAGAGCCTCGGCTGCTTTTTGGAGATAGTGTCGTACCGTCTCATCGCTGACCTGTTCAAAGTCTTCGTAGTGATTCCCCACAGCCTCAAAAAACTCGGGGGTCTGCAGGACCACCAGCTCGTCCACCTGGCTCCGCAGCAGACGAAGGGTGTCCACCGGTCCGACGGGAACGGCAGCCACCAGCCGGCGAGGCTTCTGCGCTTTCACGGCCTCGACGGAGGCGAAGAACGTCGCGCCGGTCGCCACGCCGTCGTCCACGAGGAGCACGGTGCGTTGCGCGAGCGGAGGGAGCGCCTGTCCCCCGCGGTAGGCCGTCTGCCGCCTCGCGATCTCACGCCGTTCCCGCTCGAGGATGGTGTTCAGGTCGTGCGGATGGGCGTGCAAGGAAGCCAGGATGTCTTGAGCCTGGGGATTGAAAAACACGGTCCCTGTTTCCGCCACCGCTCCGATCGCAAATTCGGGATTCCCAGGGGCCCCCAACTTCCTCGTGATGAACACATCGAGGGGAATGTGCAGGGCCAGGCTGATTACATACCCCACCGGGACTCCACCACGGGGGAGCGCGAGGATCAGCGCAGAGGGATCTCTCCGATAGGAGATGAGCCGATCGGCCAGCAGGCGTCCGGCTTCTTCTCGATTCACCAAGAGCACAGGCTCACCCTCCGGCTTGTCATGACGCAGGCCCACCTATTCTACAATTCCACCCGTGAGGCCGATGCCGATGAGACAGAGAGCCGCCAAGAGGAGCGCCATGACGATCCACCACTCATGACGTTCATGCTTGTGGGAATCTCCCGCCGAATGAAAATCCCATGGGACTTCGAGGAAGTGGGGGTGGCGAATCATGGCGCCCTCCGTGCGTCTCCGGGTTAGTTCACCTTGACTTCGATACTCTTCGGCTTGGCTTTCTCCGACTTCGGAAGGTGGACCTTCAGCACGCCGTCTTTGAATTCAGCGGCCACCTTCGTGCCGTCAGCATCTTCAGGCAGCGTGAAGCTCCGCACAAAGCTACCATAGGCGCGTTCCACACGATGGTACTTCTTCCCCTTTTCTTCTTTCTCGTACTTCCGTTCTCCCGAGATGCTCAGCACTTCATCCTGGACCGTGAGTTTCACGTCCTCTTTCTTGACCTCGGGTAACTCAGCTTTGATGAGGTATTCTTTCTCATCCTCGGTGATATCGACAAGGGGCGACCATTCCGCCACCGTCATCGCCTCTTTCCCTCCCTCACGAACGGCGAGCGGCCGTCCGAGCATCGAGGCAAGGCGTTGCTCGATATCTTCGATCTGCTTGAACGGATCCCATGTGGTCTTGAACGGTTCCCAGCGCGTGAGTCCAGTCATGGCGGCGTCCTCCTTCGATGAGGTGATGGTTCAGCAATTGTTTGTCCCTGCCTCATCCTTCTTTGCATTGGCAGTGCCAGATGCGGTCGTACGAGCGGGCAAGAGAGGATGCTGCAATTTCAGGAGGTTAGAAAGGATGAGTCGCGGGCAGGTGAAACAAGATCGAGGCGGCCTGGGGCGGAAGGGGACAGAGGGGCTTTCTTTGATTGTCGCCTATTACCTCATGGTAGAAAGAGTCTGACTTGGCTGAGCCATCCCCTCGTCTTTTCCCTGGACATGAGCCGGGCATGTGTCTGGATTGACGCGTCGGACAGTGTAGCGGCCGGGGCCTTTCAGGAGCAGACGAACCTGGCCCCTCCGGCTCAAGCGGTCTACCTCCATAAACACCTGATTCCAGGTGAGTCCATGGCAGCAGAGCGCCAGATCTTCAAGAAGATATTCCTTGGAGTCCGACAGGGCCCAGAGGATTTTCTCAGTCGCAGTCGGGCGGGTGTCCATGACAAAACCTCCTCATCGAAACAGGTGAAAGAGGATCGTGAATGAAAGAGCATGTTCAGTGCCACCGAATAGCGAGTGGGTGAACAGGACTGCCCTCACAAGGCCCACCATACGCTGAGGTTTCCTGGAAGATGACGACCATACCAAGGGGATGTCGATTTGGAAACAGGAGTCCACTGTCTTCGGAGGTGTAGGGATTCGCCTGCCCCGCCATATTCATGGCGGGGCGTCGCGTCAGACCCTTGCGGCAAAAGGGCGGACGGAAAGGGGGCAAAGGGGGCCAGTCCGCAACAAGATGGTGTCCGACTGAGTGGCCTGCCTGCCTGAGCGAGGACGCTCGCAGTCAGGCGGACAGGCGCAGGCAGGCGATTGCAGCGGAGCCGTTCATGAATAATGCGGGGGAAGATTGATTCGGAGGCTTGGATGGTTATGCGATATCCAGAAGGAGGTGAGACCAGGATAAGGATCAGTTCCCGCCTCTGTGCTGCGAGAGTGGAAAGGGCGGTGGGCTTATGCCGGTTACGGAGTCGAGGTCCGAAGGTGCGCGCTTCCATCTCGGTGCCAGTAGGAGGCACGGCTCCAAAAGAGAGCCCGATGAACGGGAAGCGCGGGGTGACCAAGCCGAGAGGGACTTGCTGGATCATCCGGATCGGCTCCGGTTCGAGGGTAGGCCGGCCGCTCACACAAGGGCGGGTTTCTTATTGTAAGAAGGCTCTTCGCAGGCGGATCAGGTAGTCGTCGACAGTTTTAGGGTTCGGCTCGTGGCGACAGGCGGCGAGCCGCTTTGTGCATTCTTCGGCCCAGTAGTCTGCCAGATCGATCACTTCTCCAGCACGAATCGCTCCGCCTTTGATGTCGGCCAGTGTCCGGCCGATGGGAGTGTCTAGCACGCGCAGGGTCAGCGCGCCGAATTCGAGCAACTCGCAGAGATTGTACAGAGTCCGCAGATACGCGACGGCATACTTGGCCGGCCGACCGTCTTTCTTGTCCAGGAATTTGCGCCGTTGGTTCGACGCGTACCCGAGATAGGCCTCATACGCGCGATGGGGAGACCAGAGGGCGGGCAACAACTCACGAAGTTCCTCGCCCCATGGATCGGCGGCCACGACGGGGGCCACCAGCGATTCCAGCATGAGCGGGTGACAGTTCGTGGCCAGCGTGAGAAAGGGAGCGACTTCCCAGGAGGTCTCGTCCTCCAACCCCTTCGCCATGCGGGTCCCTGGAGGCTTGAATCCAAGGTGAAACATCTGTTCGGTCGGGATGACAAACACGCGGCGGTAGTCCGCGTCGCTCTCCGGACCGGCCAGACCATGGGCCTGTGAGCCGATCAACACTTTCAGAATGGTGTGCGGACTGTCATGCGGCATGTGGTGGCTCCAATGTCACCTCATTGCTTCGTACCGAGGCGCGCCGCGAGAAAGGCGAGGCAGCCGCTCAGCGTCGCCAGCTTGGGGTAGTCGCCTTCCGGGATGTCCACGCCGAGGGACTGGTGCAGCGCGATCAGGAAGTTCAGGAAGTCCATCGAGTCGAGGTCCAACTGATCGCGAAGACTCACATCGGGGTTCAGCGTCGCCAGGTCCGCTTCGGGAGCGATGTCTCCGAGGAGGCGCAGCACGGTGTGCGTGATGTCTTCCGGCTTCGGTGTTTCCATAAGACTCCACTCACAACTCAGCGCTGGCGACTCAGCGATTCATGAGAGCCGGCTGGGCTCCTGTAAGAGGCGATCGAGCGCGGCCAGAAACAAGCCGCCGCGGCGCCCGTCGGTCACGCGGTGATCCGCGGATAAAGACGCTGTGATGACCGGGCGCGCCACAACCTGGCCGTTCACGACCCAGGGGCGTTCCACCAGCTTTCCCAATCCAACGAGCGCCACCTGTGGAGGGTAGATGACACCGAAAACGGTTTCAACGCCTTGTTCCCCCAGACTCGTCACCGTGATGGTGGGGTCGGACATCTCCGAACTCCGGAGGGTGCCGGCACGGGCCCGCTTCACGAGATCCTGAAAGTTCTTCATGAGCTCGCCGAGAGGCTGCCGATCCGTCTGGTGCAAGGCTGGCGCCACGAGTCCGCCTCCTCTGAGAGAAATGGCCACGCCGACATGGATGTCCGGGCTGTGGATCACGTCGGACCCCTTCCACACCGCATTCAATTCCGGGACCTCGCGTAAGGCCAAGGCCACCGCCTTGAGGAGCAACACACCAACAAGCAGGCGGTCGGTCACAGGACGTCTCAGGTTATCCTCCTTGAGCCATGCCATGGCCGTTCCCATATCAATGGTCGTGCTGAGATAGTAATGAGGAATCTCGCGCTTTGACCTGGTCATGGCCGCCGCGATGGTCTG
>SWDL01000294.1 GCA_005116795.1 Nitrospira sp.
CGAGCACCACGAGCTCGTCGTGCGGCCCGACGCCGTGAGCCTGCTGCCGAAGCTGGTGCGGTACTTCGACGAGCCCTTTGCCGACTCGTCGGCGATTCCGACCTATTATGTGTCGCAACTGAGCCGACAGTTCGTGACCGTGGCGCTCAATGGTGATGGGGGCGATGAGCTGCTGGCCGGTTATGGGCGGTACCGCTTGACGCCGACCGATCGGCTCGGCGACCGGTGGCTGTCCGGTCCGCTGCGCAGCACGATCGGCGATCTGGCCTCCTCCCTGCCGGCCGGACTCGGCCGCGTCCGGAACCGGATCGAGCGGGTGCTCGCGCCGTTCAGTCGAACCTATTTGGCCCGCATCTGCTACTTCTCTCCCGCCGAAAAGCTGGCGATGTACGCACCCGAGTTCGGCGCCCAGGTGCAGTCCGAGGATTCCTACGATCTCTTACTCAGATGGTTCGAGGCCGCGCAGGCCACCGATCTGCTCGACCAGCTCCTGAGCGTGGATAGCGGCACCTATCTTCCCGACGACCTGCTCGTCAAGGTTGACCGCGCCACGATGGCTCATTCATTGGAAGGGCGCTCGCCGTTGCTGGATCACCGTCTGATGGAGTTTGCCGCGACGTTGCCGGTGGAACTGAAGATCAAAAACGGGATCTCGAAATACCTCATGAAGCGGGCGATGCGGGGGGTCCTCCCGGACGATGTGCTGGATCGGCCCAAGATGGGTTTCGGTGTGCCGGTCGACGAATGGTTCCGTGGCGAGTGCCGGGACTACCTCAGGGATATCCTGCTTTCGCCGCAGGCCCTGGGGCGGGGCTACTTCAAGCCTGAAGCGGTGAGAACGGTCGTCGAGGCCCATCAGCGACAAGAGGGGAATTACGGGTATCGGCTCTACGCGCTGCTGATGCTGGAGCTCTGGCACCGGGAGTACCACGATTCTCCAGTGGCCTCATAGGAGGGCTCGAAGTGCCGGGATGTATTGGAGATTTCATGCAAGTGATCGTGGGGATGCCTGCTATCTTTAAGGAGTGAAGGAATCTCACGCATGGGACACAAACGAGCGCTCATCACGGGGATCACCGGGCAGGACGGCTCCTACTTGGCGGATCTCCTGATCGACAAGGGCTACGAAGTCTTCGGGATCATTCGAAGGGCCAGCACCTTCAATACCCATCGGATCGATCATCTGTACGAGGACCCTCACGAGGCCACGGCGCATCTCCGTCTCCTCTACGGAGATCTGACGGATGCCAGTTCCTTGAACAAGATCATCCGCATGGTGCAGCCGGATGAAATCTACAATCTCGGCGCCCAGAGCCATGTGCGGGTGAGTTTTGATATTCCCGAGTATACAGGGGAAGTCACCGCTTTGGGGACCACCCGGTTGCTGGAAGCCATCCGGGAAATCGGCATTGCGCCCCGGTTTTATCAAGCCTCCAGCAGCGAATTGTACGGCAATACGGCCGAGGTGCCGCAGAACGAGAACACAACATTCAATCCACGCAGCCCCTACGCTGCGGCCAAGGCCTATGCCTACTACATGACGGTGAATTACCGGGAAGCGTATGGGTTGTTTGCGTGCAACGGAATTCTCTTCAACCATGAGTCCCCCAGACGCGGGGAGACCTTCGTCACGCGGAAAATCACCCGCGCCGTTGCGAACATCGTGCTCGGACGGCAACGCGAGCTGTTTCTCGGTCATCTGGATTCCCGCCGGGACTGGGGATTTGCCGGCGACTATGTCGAGGCGATGTGGCTCATGCTGCAGCAGGACAAGCCGGACGATTTCGTGATTGCCACCGGTGAGACGCACTCCGTGCGGGAATTTCTCGACGAGGCCTTCGGCTACGTGAACTTGGACTGGCACGACTACGTGCGGTTGGACACTCGGTATCTCAGGCCGACAGAGGTTGATCTGCTCTGCGGAGACGCGAGCAAGGCACAGGCGCAGCTCGGCTGGCGACCACGGGTCGGTTTTCGGGAACTGGTCCGCATGATGGTGGATGCCGATCTCGATCGAGAGAAGGATGTCGTCGAGCGGCGTGACCCGATCGTGGCGTGGAGGAGAGGCGCGGTGACGATGGGGTTTTGGGACAACAAACGCGTGCTCGTGACGGGCGGCGCCGGATTTCTCGGCTCCTCCGTGGTGGCGAAACTACGGGCACGGGGCTGTCGGGATATCTTCGTGCCGCGGAGTCGCGACTATGACCTCGTCGATGGTGCCGCGGTGCGTCGGCTCTACCGCGACGCGCAGCCCGACCTGGTGCTCCATCTGGCCGCGCGGGTCGGCGGCATCGGCGCCAATCGCGACCATCCCGCCCGGTTCTTGTATGACAACCTCATGATGGGAGTGCAGGTCATCGAAGAAGCCTACCGGTCGAACGTGGAGAAGGTCCTTGTCGTCGGCACGGTCTGTGCCTATCCGAAGTTCACGCCGGCGCCCTTCCGCGAGACCTCACTCTGGGACGGCTATCCGGAAGAGACCAACGCGCCTTACGGGCTGGCAAAGAAGCTCCTGCTGGCGCAGGGACAGGCCTACCGTCAGGAGTATGGGTTCAACGTCGTGCACGTGCTGCCGGCCAATCTCTATGGCCCGGGCGATCACTTTGATCTGCAGGCGTCCCATGTGATCCCCGCGGTGGTCCGGAAATGTGTCGAGGCGGCAGAGACCGGGGCGTCGAGCGTCACCATGTGGGGAACCGGGGCGGCCACGCGCGAGTTTCTCTATGTCGAGGACGGCGCCGAAGGCATCTTGTCGGCGGCCGAGCGATACGACGGCCGTGAGCCCGTCAATCTGGGCACCGGCGTCGAGATCTCCATTCGCCGACTCGTGCGGAACATCGCCGCGATCACCGGGTTCGAGGGAAAGATTCTGTGGGACTCGAGCAAGCCGGACGGGCAGCCGCGGCGTTGTCTGGACGTGTCGACAGCCGAGAAAGAGCTGGGATTCCGTCCGCAAGTGAGCCTGGATGAAGGATTGGTCCGGACGGTGGAATGGTATCGCTGCCACCGGGAGGTGCTTGCCGCATGAACGGCCCAGGGGCGGCGCTCCACTGTCCGCAGTGCCAAGGCACGGTCACGCTCGGCGCCGAGGCCTATGGGTGCCGAGCCTGCGGCGCGCAGTACCCGGTTCGTGACGGCGTCCTGCGCATGGTGACCGGGCTGGATCGGGATCAGAGACAAGTCCGTGACGCATTTGATTTTGAACATCGGCGGTTCGAACAGGCTCGCTATCTACGCATCACGCCGCGGTTGAGTGAAGATTGGCTGGAGGACGTTCGCCTCCCGCGCGAATTCTTCAGGGGCCTGACCGTGCTCGATGTCGGCTGCGGCACCGGTCGTTGGTCCTATGCCATGGCGTCGCTGGGCGCCCGCGTGGTGGCCGTCGATGTCGGCGATGCGGCGGTGGAACAGACGCGGCGGATCACGCAGGGCGTGGGCGAGGTGGAGGTGATCCAGGCCAGCCTCTTTGCCTTGCCGTTTCGTCCGGAGCAGTTCGATTTTGTCGTGAGCTGGGGCGTGCTGCACCATACGATCGATACGCTGGCGGCCTTCCGCGCGATTACGCCACTGGTCCGACCGGGCGGACATCTCCACGTGATGGTCTATGAGCGGCGCAACCCGGTCAAGGTGCTCGGGACGGAGGCGCTCCGCGTGGTGCTGCGGCGACTCTCGCCGGAAGCGCGATATCGGTTTTGCGGACGGCTCGTCATCAAGAACCGGCTCGTCTTCAATGCTCTCCGTGGGGTCATTGCCTGCATTCCAGCCTCAGATCTCACGGGGCAACTGGATGCCGAGACGGCCCAATTCGGACTCTATGATTGGTATTCCCCGCAATTTAACCATCTCCATTCGATCAACGAAGTCCGGGGATGGTTCGAGCAGCAGGGATTCGACGACGTGGCCGTGACCACACCCATCAAGTATCACCGGCCCCTCGACCGGTTCCGGTTCGGGGAATGCGGGGGATCGATTTCAATCAGGGGCCGGCGCTTGGGCCTGGCCCGGCAGGCCGTGATCGGGAGGGTCGCATGAGTCCGGTGTCTGGATCGGCGCTCCATCCCCCGGCCTCCGCGGACGTTCCCGCGCCGGAGTATCCGGACGTGATGTCGGATTGGGACGGCGGGTTGCACGGGTCGACGTCGGGGCCTGACGCGTTCCGCCGCCCGCTGAACGTCTGTGTCATGTCTCCGCTGGGCTATGGCTTGTATCGCCCTGAGAGCAGGTTGCCGTTCGGCGGGGCGGAGCTGCAATTACATCTCTTAGCCACGAGTTTGGCGCAGGACCCGGCCATTTTAGTGACGGTGCTCACCACCGTGACGACCGATCCGGGTGAGGAACCCTATGGTCCCGTGCGGCTCATCAAGCGGCGCGCCGGCGGTCGAGTCGTTCCGTTGTTCGGGGCAGGGGCTCGCGGGATGCTGGAAGCGATCCGGGGGTATGTGGCGGCCTTTGCCGACATGCGGGCGCTGTTGCGATCAGTCGATGCGGATGTCTACGTCCATGCCGGCGCCGGCCTCGAAGTCGGGGTCTATGCCTGGATCTGCCGGAAGATGGGAAAGCGCTTCGTCTATGTGGTGGCCTCGACGTCGGATCTGGACCGGCCCTACGGCACGGTGACGGGGCCGTTCCGGTGGCTCTATCCGCTGGGCATTCGGTGGGCCGACGCGGTGGTGTGCCGTACCAACGACCAGAGAGCCTTGTTGAAGACGCGCTATCGACGGGACGGCGTCCTGATCCGCACCGGCCATCCGGTCCCCACTACGCTTCACGCTTCACGCTTCACGCCTCACGCGACGTCCGCCATCCTCTGGATCGGCCGCCTCCATCCGGTCAAGCAGCCCGAGCGATTTCTCGATCTGACTGAGCAGATGCCGGACCAGCCCTGTGTCTTGATCGGGATGCGGGACGCCGCCCATCCGGAGGTTGCCCGCGCGGTCGCCGACCGGGCAGCAGGGTTGTTCAATCTGACGGTGCTCTACGATGTGCCGTCTGATCGGATCGCGCAACATTTGCGGACCGCGAAGGTGCTCGTCAATACCTCAGTCTACGAAGGGTTCTCCAACACGTTTGTGCAAGCGGCCATGGCGGGCGTACCGATTTGTTCACTGGCCGTGGATCCCGACGGTCTGCTGACCCGGCAGGAGATTGGACTGTGCGCCGGAGGGAGCCTGGAGATGCTGGTGGCGTCGGTGCGCGCGCTCTCGGTGTCGGAACGACCACGTCAGGAGCTGGGCCGCCGCGCGTTCGCCTATGCCGCGACGCATCACGACCTTCGGCGCACGACAGGCGACTTCAAACTCTTGGTGCAACGTCTGGCGGGGGCGGGTCGAAAGGTGGACCGATGACGCGCCCGTTGAAACTGGCCTACGTCGGTCCTGCGGCCTCGGTGACGTTCCGCCGATGGGTCGAATGGTTTGCCGCGCGCAAGCATGAGGTCACGGTCCTGACCGTGGAACCGGCGCCCGCACCGATGTGTCGCCAGATCGACCTGCGTGAGTCTCGGGGGCCTCGTCGCCTGGGTCGTGTGATGTCTGCGTGGCGGCTCGGAAAGGAACTCAACCGTCTGCGCCCGGACCTGGTGCATGTGCATTATGTCCGGGGGCTTGCCTGGGGGGCCTTGCGACAGGTTCGCTGTCCGTTGGTGGCGACCCCCTGGGGCAGTGATGTGTTGGAGGAACAAGGCGCGTTCAAGGAATGGTATAGCCGGCCCCTCATCCGGGGCGTGCTGAATCGGGCTGATCTCGTGACGGTGCACTCGGCCTACATGGAGGAGCGCGTCCGTCCGCTCATCGAGTCGGGACGGAGAGTCGCTCGGATCGGCTGGGGCGTGGATCTCACGAAGTTTCGAGAGGGCGTCGGGGTCGGCGCACTCCGTCGACAATGGGAACTCCGCGGAGATCAGCCGGTGCTGTTCAGCCCCAGGTTGGGGCGGCGGCTCTATCGGCACGAGCGGATCATCCAGGCCATGCCGGCCATCTTGAAGAAGGTGCCGCATGCCGCGCTCGCCGTCGCGGAACAGTTCCCGGATGACTCGTATCTGGGGGAACTCCGGACACTCGTGAGGGACCTCAAGCTGGGCCCGCATGTGCGCTTCATCGGGTCGGTTCCCTATGAGCAGATGCCGGCCTGGTTCAACCTTGCGGATGCGGTGGTGATGATGCCGGAATCCGACGGGATGCCGAATTCACTACTCGAAGCGATGGCGTGCGGCAGCGTCCCGGTTCTGGCCCCCCTCCCTCAGTACCGGGAAGTGGTGGAACATGGTGTCAACGGGTTTCTCGTGGAACCGATCCCGTCGGCCATCAGCCACGACGTCATCCGGGCTCTATCGGAACCGGTGTTGCGACGAGAAATGGCCGGACGCAATCGCAAGTTTGTTGAAATGTTCGCGGATCAGGACAAGGAAATGGCCCGCATGGAAGGTTGGTATCGACGACTGGCCGGCCGTGAACGGGAGAGCGCAGAGCCATGTGCGGCATAGCGGGTATCGTCCAGTTGAATGACCGACCGCTGGATGTGACCTTGTTGGAGGCCATGACGACGGCGCTGGCTCACCGGGGGCCGGACGGCGAGGGCTACCTGTTTGCGCACCCGCGCGCCGAGGAGAAGCCGGTCACCATTCCAGGCCCACTTCGGTCTTCGGTCACGCAGGTCAGTCGCGATCTCGGTCGACATCGGGTGGGCTTCGGCCATCGGCGGCTGGCCATCATCGATCTGACGCCTCTGGGGCGGCAACCGATGGGCAGCGACGATGGCGCTGTCTGGATCACGTACAACGGCGAGGTCTACAACGCGCCGGAACTCCGCCGCGAACTGACGTCGCTGGGCCATCACTTCCGCTCGACCACGGATACCGAGGTCGTGCTGGAGAGCTATCGGGAATGGGACGTCGGCTGCCTGTCGCGCTTCAACGGCATGTTCGCCTTCGCGCTGTGGGATCGGCGGAATGGTCTGGTGTGGTGCGCGCGGGACCGGTTCGGCATGAAGCCGTTTTACTACCGGTTCGGCGAGGGACGATTCCTCTTCGCCTCCGAGATTAAGGCCCTGCTGGCTGATCCGGGGGCTCGCCGGGCGCCGAATGAGCGGACGGTCTATGAGTACCTCACCCGGGGGCGGCAGGACTTCTGCGACGAGACGATGTTCGAGGGCGTGCGGCAACTCGGGCCCGGGCAGTCCCTCTGCCTACGCCTGGACGGATCGGCGGCATCGGAGCCACCGACCGCCACCCGCTGGTGGGAGTTGGAGACCAGCCCTCAAGTGACGACGGAGGCCGAGGCAGTCCCCCGGTTGCGGGAGTTGCTCGAAGACGCGGTTCGGCTCCACATGCGGGCCGACGTCCCGATCGGCAGTTGTTTGAGCGGCGGGCTCGATTCGTCCAGCATCGTGTGTCTGATGAGCCGGATGACTCCCGCGGGCGCGTCGCCGGTGAAGACCTTTACGCTCTGTCATGGCGACTCGCGATATGACGAGCGACCGTACAGCCGTGCCGTGGTGGGACAGACGGGCGCCCTCAGTCAGGAAGTCAGTCCCGATCCGGACCAGCTTATGGCCAGGATGTCCGATCTGCTCTGGCACCAGGACGAGCCGGTGGCCGGGACCAGCGTGCTGGGACAATGGGCCGTGATGCAAGCGGCAGGTAGCGCGGGTGTGAAGGTCTTGCTCGACGGACAGGGCGCGGACGAGATGCTGCTCGGGTATCCCGGCCTTTGGGGGTCTTATGTGGCCGATTTGCTGAGGGGCGGGCATTGGATCGCTGGTGCCCGTCAGTGGAGGGCCTGGCAACACGTGCATGGGCAGGTACCGCCCACGGCGCTGGCGGGAGTGGTGCGTGGACTCACGCCGGACGCTCTGGCCGGGGGACTGAGGCGACGGGTCACCGGGGAATCTGCATGGATGGCGCCGGCCTTCACGCAACGGGTGCGAGAAGGTGGCGCATCGGTGGATCAGCCGGCGCGGCCCGGTGAGTCGGTGTTGGAAGGGCATATCCGGCGCGCGGTGACGGAAGATCTCCCCGCGCTGCTCCATTATGAGGACCGCAATGCGATGGCGGTGTCCATTGAAGCGCGGGTGCCCTTCCTGGACCATCGCGTGGTGGAGTTTCTTGCGCGGGTGCCGCCGCAATTGAAGATTCGCGAAGGGATGACCAAAGTGCTGCTGCGCGAGGCCATGCGGGGCATTCTGCCGGAGTCCGTGCGACGGCGTCCCGACAAGATGGGCTTTGTGATGCCCGAGAACGATTGGCTGCGAGGTCCCTGGCGGTCGGCCATTGCCGAGACCTTGCGATCCGACCGGCTGTGCGCGCGACCCTACTGGCGGGCCGACGCCATGCAGACCTTGTTCGACCGTTTCTGCGAGAGGCGCTCGGGCATCGGTCCGACGGTCTGGCGATGGGTGTCGCTGGAATGGTGGATGAGGAGAATGTGTGACTGAGGAGGTCGTGATGGGGCGACCGGAGGTCGCGATCCTGCTCGTCAGCAACACCCAACTCGGCGGGGCGGAGCGCCGCTTCGCGCGGGTGTGGAGCGGGCTGCGTCGTCGCGGAGTCTCTGCCACGCTGGTCATCAATCGCTCGTTGCGCGACGGCCTGGTCCGGGCCGGGGGGCTCGGGCCGGACGACGAGCCGATCGTGGTGATGGGTGAGCCGTTCGGGGCGGTCGCGCGGCGCCTCTTCGGAGAGCCGGGCGCCGGAACCGGGCTCTCGGCGCGTCTGGGATTCTGGCTGAGCAAGTTGGACTATGTGTTGGGCTGCGGGTCGGTGGGCTGGTGGCTGCTGAGGCGCCGGCCTCGGGTGATCCATCTGGTCTTGGGCGGAGCCTATGTCGCCTGGCCGTCCCAACTGCTGGGCAGCGCGCCGCCGGCGGTCTTGTCGATCGTCTGCCCCGATCTCCGCGGAATGGTCGGGACCGGGCTCGGGGAGTGGGTGTATCG
>SWDL01000295.1 GCA_005116795.1 Nitrospira sp.
GGGGAGGAAAAAGAGCTTCTGCTTCCCCTCTCCCAACCCGACCCCGAAGAGGCCGCCGCTCCCGAAGGCCAGAAACGACTGCGTCACTTGAAACCCCCCGTCGGCGGCGTCTTTCCATGGCTCCAGAAAGGTCATGATCCGCTGACGACGGTAGCTCGATCGCAGGATGAGCAGTGCGGCCACGGGGAGCATCGCCAACAGCAGGCCGAGGAGATGCGTCGGCCTCGCCCCCGCCAGAAAGAGCATCATCATCACGACGGCGCCGACGACCGCCACCGTGCCCAGGTCCGGCTGGAGCACGACGAGTCCGGCCAGGACGCCGACCACGACCAGCGGGGGCAGCACGCCGGCCTTGAACTGAGTCAGCCGATCTTCTCTCCGCGCAAGATACGACGCGAGATACAGCACGCTGGCCAGCTTGAAGAGTTCTGCCGGCTGGATCGACACCGGCCCGAGACGGAGCCAGCGCCGGGCGCCCTTCGCCACCCATCCCAGCGACGGCAACAAGACGATCACCAGCAAGAGCGCCGTCCCGCCCAGGAGCCAGGGCGCCAGCTTCCGCCACCGGACGTAGTCGATCCGCGAGGCCACGTGCAAGACGACAAACCCGACCAGCAGCCATAGGACCTGCCGCTTCAGGAAATACACGGCATCGTGAAATTGCGTCCCCGCGACGACGGCGCTGGCGCTGAACACCATGATCACTCCGACGAACGACAACGCCACCACGACCGCCAGGACGGTTCCATCCACGCCCAGTCCGCGCCGCCGTTGTTCTCCCGACGAGAACCACGGCAGGCACAGCGTACTGGAATCGCCGACTCTGCTTCCCACGTCGCGTGCGCTCCCTTTCAGGCGCTCAGCCCCACCCTTACTCCGACAACGCCATCACCAACTCTTTGAACTGTCGCCCCCGGTCCCGATAATCCGTGAACATGTCGAAGCTGGCGCAGGCGGGAGAGAGCAGCACGAGGTCACCCGACTCGGCTTCACGAGCGGCCGACTCCACGGCCTCTCGGAACGTCGCCGCCCGGATCACCCGGTCGAACGGCGCCACGGCCTCCGCAATCCGAGCCGTCGCCTCCCCGATCAACACCAGGCGCTTGACCTTCTGGTGGATGAGCGGCCGCAGCTTCTCGAAATCGCCCCCCTTGTCGCGCCCACCGGCGATCAGAAGGATCGCAGCGTCCACGCTCTCGAGCGCCTTCACCGTCGCGTCCACATTTGTGCCTTTGGAGTCGTTGACGTAGCGGACACCCCGGCGCTCCCTTACCACCTCCAGCGCATGCTCGAGCCCCGGGAAGGACGTCACCACTCGCCGCATGGGGTCCAGCGGACAGTGCACGGCCAGTCCCATGGCCATGGCGGCCATCGCGTTCAGCGCGTTGTGCCATCCCAGGATGCGCAGCTCCCGGCGACCGAAGAGCACCTGACGGCGCCCGTCGATCGTGGCGACGATGTCCTGCCCCTCCAGACAGACGCGGTGGGGCCACGGCCCGGTCGATGGCGCCGAACGGCCGAATCCCCAGACCGTCGCCGGGAGGGTGGGCGCCAGCGCGGCGACCCGCGCATCATCCATGCAGAGGAGGGCCAGATCCTGAGGCGTCTGATTCTCAAAGATCCGGCGCTTCGTCGCGACGTAGTCGTCAAAGGAGCGGTAGCGATCCATGTGATCCTGGGTGATATTCAAGAGGGCCGCCACCCGCGGATGAAACCGCTGCACGGTTTCCAACTGAAAGCTCGAGACTTCGACCACGTGGTAGTCATACGGCGGACGCTCCCCTGCCCGTTCCGCCCGGACCGTCGCCAGCGCGGCCTCGCAGAGCGGCGTGCCCAAATTGCCTCCCACAAAGGCGCGATGTCCGCTGTCCTTCAAGACCATCCCCAGCAGAGTCGTGGTCGTACTTTTTCCATTGGTCCCCGTAATGGCCAGCATCGGCGCGCGCAGGAACCAGAAGGCCAGTTCGAGTTCGCTGACGACCGCCACCCCGCGACGACGCACGGCCTCGAGCATCGGCAGGCGGAACGGCACGCCGGGACTGATCACCACCAGCTCCGCCCCTTCGAGCGCCCGCTCGTAGCCGGCGCCCACCGTCACCGTCAGGGCCGTTCGATCGAGACCGGCCAGTCCATCCGCACCGGCGCCCGACTCCTTCGCATCGGCCACCGTGACTCGGGCGCCGAGCGCCTGCAGTAACGCGGCGGCCGAGACCCCGCTCCGGGCCAGGCCGACCACCGTGACGCGTTTTCCTTCGACGTGGTGATCCATGGGGCTCCACATCCACCCGTCGGTTACCGCAACTTCAACGTGCTGAGGCTCAACAAGGCGAGCAGCATGGCGATGATCCAGAGCCTCACCACGACCTTCGGCTCTTCCCACCCCTTCATCTCGAAATGGTGGTGGATCGGGGCCATCAGGAAAATGCGCTTCCCTCTCGACTTGAAGGAGACCACCTGAAAGATGACGGACACGGCTTCGATGACGAAGACGCCGCCGACCAGCACCAGCAAGAGTTCATGCTTGCTGACCACCGCGACGGTGCCCAGGGCCGCGCCGAGCGGCAGCGACCCGACGTCGCCCATGAAGACCGAGGCGGGATAGGTGTTGAACCAGAGGAAACCGAGGCTCGATCCAAAAATCGCCGCGGTAAAGATGGCCAATTCGCCGGCGCCTTCGATGTAGGGGATCAAGAGATAGTCGGCCATGATCTTGTTCCCGGCGACGTACGCCACCAGGGTGTATGCGAACGACGCGATCATGATCGGTCCGATCGCCAGGCCGTCCAGTCCGTCGGTCAAATTCACCGCATTGGAGGCGCCCACGATGACGATCACGATAAAGGGGATATAGAACAGGCCGATGTCGGGCATGAGGCTCTTGAAGAAGGGCAGACTCAACTTCGTGGAATAGGACGGCAGCGAATAGACGAAGACCCCGATGGCGAGTGTGATGAGGATCTGGAATGCGAACTTTTGCGCCGCCGTCAACCCTTTGGAGCGCGCCCCCGTGAACTTGCGATAATCGTCCATGAATCCGATCACGCCGAAGCCGATGGTGGCGAAGAGCACCACCCAGACATACCGGTTCGTGATATCCGCCCAGAGCAGGGTCGAGAGCGTCACCGCAAAGAGGATCAGCACCCCGCCCATGGTGGGCGTGCCGCTCTTGGCCAGATGCCGCTGGGGGCCGTCCTCACGAACGTTCTGGCCCAATTTGATGTCCTGCAGTTTGCGGATCAGCGGCGGCGCCAGCACGAAGGCCACCAAGAACGCCGTCACGGCGGCGTAGATGGTCCGGAAACTGAGGTACCGGAACACATTCAGGATCGGAAACTCGGTATGGAGCGGATACAGCCAGAGATACAGCATATTCAGAACGTGGAACGATGAACGTAGAACGCTGACCGGGGGCGCCATTGAACCATTGTTTCATCGGTTCATTGACACATTGAATCAATGCACAAATGAATCACTGAGCCAATGATTCAATCGTTCAGCCTTCAGCGTTCAGCATTCACCGCTTCCCTCCCCGTAGCGCTTTCACGACCTGTTCCAACTTCATGCCCCGCGACGCTTTCACGAGCACGACGTCGCCGCGCCGGACCAGACTCTTCACACGACCCGCCGCGTCTTCCGCATCCGCCGCCACATGGACCTGACCGGGAGCAAGACCACCCTCGCGGGCTCCCTCGCCGATGTCACGCCCCAGGCTCCCACAGGCCACCAGGGTGGTGATACCTTTCTTAGCCACCTGACGACCGACGTCCCGGTGCATCGCGCCGGCGGTCGGACCCAGTTCCAGCATGTCGCCCAGGACGGCCAGCGTCCGCTTCCCCGATCCGAGGCCGGCCAGCAGATCGACCGCGGCCAGCGCGAGGAACCCAAGCGCCAGCACGACGGGGATGATCATGAGCTGGACCTTGGCCTCGCCCTTCTGCAGCGTCCC
>SWDL01000296.1 GCA_005116795.1 Nitrospira sp.
CTTCAAACGGGCGGCCTCCGCCGCGTTCCGCGCTTCCTCATCGCGCCGTTCCGTCAGGGCGCGGGCCGCCTCCTCGTAGGCCTTGGTTTCGACCGTCTGCGAGGCCTGAACCTCCTCGAGCCCATGTATCACCTGAGACACGGTGGCCCGGTCTCGTTCGGCCCGACGCCGGATTGCGGCCATCTCGGCATCCGTGATGCGGATTCCGGTCAAGGCGCTGGTGTGGAGGGCGACGGCGACCGGATTAGGGGCGCTTTGGGCGGCGGCGCGGGGCAGTGGCGGCATTGCCCCGACCGCGAGGATGACGACCAGACCGCGCAGGCCCGGTGAAGTGAGCAGGGACATGGTTAGTTCCGCGAAGGGGTTACCCAAGGGACGCGATCAGGTCAACCATTTGCTCACGGCGCCTGGCAATCGCGCTCTCGATGTGGCACCCGAGCGCGTTGCCTGCCGCCTTTGAATTGATGCACTGATGACTTCCCGGTGGCCTAGGGCAAATCCACCTGGCGGCGGCGGCTTTCGGGCCCAGCCCTGCCAGGCATTCTCGGCGGCGAGTTCCGGCTTGAGAACCTTGATGGCGACCTTGGGTTCGTGCTTCAGGTCCGCGGGATGAAACGGGTCGCCCGCAGCCGGATCGGATCGAAACACTGGAATGCTCAGAGAAGCTTAACGCTGCCCTGGGGTCGAAACCGTCGCAACATCGGCCCGGGCCCCAGCTACTGGGCCGGGACGTTGTCACAACGCGTTGCTGGGCAACTAGTTAGGCGCCCCTGGCGCGGCCACTCGTCTGCCGCAATCGGGCGGATTCGGGCAGCATTGCGGCGTTCCGCGGCTCAACGCCTTCGTCCCGGCGACTGGCACGGCGGTAAAAACCCAAACGCGGCTCGATCGCAGGCTCGGCAACGTCTTGATGAGTGCGGTAGGTTGCGCGGCGCCAGGCCGAGAGGCAGTTTCCGCCCAAACGTCAAACACAGTCAAGGAGACCCGATGCGAGCCCTCTGTTCGTTCGCGCTACTGACCCTCATCGCTGGCCCGGTTCAAGCGCAGCGTCCCGGATCGAATCCGATCACAGGGCTCGACGGGTACATCCAGGACGCCCTGACCAAGTTCAAGGGCGTGGGCCTGGCAATCGCGGTGGTTCGGAACGACTCGATCGTCTACGCCAAAGGGTTCGGCCCCAAGAGGCTCGGCGAGCCTGCCCCAGTCACCCCCCAAACGATTTTCGCGATTGGCTCTACCACCAAGGCGTTCACTACCACCGCCCTCGGGATGCTGGTCGATGAGGGCCGGTTCGGCTGGGACACCAGGGCCACCGACGTAATGAAGGGCTTCGAACTCTACGATCCGGCCGTGACCCGCGAAATCACGATCCGTGACCTGTTGACTCACCGGAGCGGGTTGTCGCGCGGGGACATGCTCTGGATGGGGAGCAACTTCACCAGGGCCGAAGTGATCCGCCGGGTCCGCTATCACCAGCCGACCTGGAGCCTCCGCACCACCTGGGGCTATCAGAACATCATGTACCTCACCGCCGGCGAGATGATCCCGGCGGTGACCGGCCGGTCGTGGGACGACTTTCTCCAGGCCAGAATCTTTCGGCCCTTGGGAATGACGAGCACCAACACGACGACGATGGGCCTCGACACCCTGCCCGACGTCGCGACCCCGCACATTCAACTGGACGGCAAAATCGTCAAGATTCTCGCCGACAGCACCAAGGCCGTTGAATTCGCGCAACCCCTCTTCCTGATCGATCCCAACGCGACGGCCTGATCGGATCGTCGCAGGCAGGTCACCGACCTTGTTCAAGAAGATCCTCATCGCCAATCGGGGAGAAATCGCCCTCCGTATTATCCGGGCCTGTCGGGAGCTGGGCATCAGGACCGTCGCCATCCATTCGGACATCGATGCGACCAGTCTGCACGTGCGCGCGGCGGACGAGCGGGTCTGCGTGGGCCCGGCCGACGCCGCCCTCAGCTATCGGAACATCCCCAATGTCCTCAGCGCGGCGGAAGTCACCGGGGCGGACGCCATCCACCCCGGCTACGGATTTCTGGCCGAGAACGCCCACTTTGCCGAGGTCTGCGAATCCATCGGGATCACGTTCATCGGCCCGAGTTCGGACACCATCTCCCTGCTGGGCGACAAGTCCAAGGCCAAAGAGCTCATGATCAAGAAGGGGATTCCCACGATGCCGGGAAGCCCCGGCGAGCTGAAGAGCGAGGCAGAAGCGTTAGAGGCGGCCAAGAAGGTCGGCTTCCCCGTGATCATCAAGGCCTCGGCCGGAGGCGGGGGCCGTGGGATGCGGGTCGTCAATAAAGAAGATGAGCTGGTGCGCGCCTTCCAGTCGGCCCAAGCGGAAGCCAAATCGACCTTTGGACACGACGGCGTCTACTTGGAAAAGTTCTTCATTGAACCGCGCCACATCGAGGTGCAGATCCTGGCCGATGAAAAGGGCCGGGTCGTCTACCTCGGAGAGCGGGACTGCTCCATTCAACGGCGCTATCAGAAGCTGATCGAGGAAACGCCGTCGCCGGCCGTCGATGAGCGCCTGCGGCGTGAGATCGGTCGCGTGGCCGTGGAGGCCGTTCGGGCCGCCCATTACCGGAACGCCGGGACCGTGGAGTTTCTGCTCGACAAGGATCACAACTTCTATTTCATGGAGGTCAATACGCGGATTCAGGTGGAGCATCCCATCACGGAAATGGTGACTGGGATCGATCTGATCAAGGAGCAGATCCGCGTGGCCGCGGGGCTGCCGCTGGCCTTCCGACAACAGGATATCGAGATCGTCGGGCACAGTTTCGAATGCCGCATCAATGCGGAAGACCCGGAAAAGTTCACGCCCTGTCCCGGCTTCGTGAAGAAGTTTCTGCCGCCGGGGGGGTTCGGGGTGCGCGTCGATTCCGCGATGGAACCCAACACGATTGTGTCCCCGAATTACGATTCGATGATCGCCAAGCTGATCACCCATGCCCGGACCCGGGAGGAGTCCCTGGCCCGCATGCGTCGGGCGCTGGACGAGTTCGTGATCGAGGGGATCAAGACGACCCTTCCGCTCCATCGCCGGATTTTCAACGACGCCGAATTCCAGAAGGGACGGGTGTCGACCGGATTTCTCGAACGTTTCCTTGCCGCCAATCCCTCGTAACGTGGCGCCTTCCACGCGGCGTCACAGGATTCCTCTCAACGGGATCTATACGATCCTGGACCCGACTGCCGCCGACGGACGCCCGCTCACCGATGTGCTCCGGTGGGCGCATGACGGCGGGGGCCGACTTTTCCAGTATCGAGACAAGCATGCCACGGCCCTGGAGGTCTATCGCAGGGGCCTGCCGCTGCGCGAGCTGGCCGGCACGTTGGGGGCCTGCTTCATCGTCAATGATCGCTGCGATCTGGCCCTGGCGCTCGATGCCGACGGCGTGCATCTCGGACAAGACGACCTGCCGGTTCCGATGGCCCGGACGCTGCTTGGACCAGACCGGCTCATCGGGGTGTCGACGCATCGGCCCGCACAGGTCACACAGGCTACCCTGGAGGGGGCGGACTATCTGGGCTATGGGCCGATCTTCGGAACTGCCACGAAATCCGATCATGAACCGGTCGTCGGTCTCGAAGGGCTTCGGCAGGTCCGAGGACTCACGTTGTTGCCGCTCTTTGCGATCGGCGGCCTTCAACTGGATGCCGTGGAGTCGATCAAAGCCGTCGGCGCCGACGGCGTGGCGGTGATCTCGGCTATTGGGGGAGCCGCCGACGTGGTGAAGGCCGTGCGTGGATTCGTCGGCCGTTGGTCAGGATGAGTCGCCCCAGCCTGTGAATGGCGGGGTCGTTGGTCAGTGGCCGAAGGCCCGACGGCCAGGATCTCCCGAGGCGCGTGAGATAGCGGACCGGGCCGAGGACTGGGACACCGACCCGCTCCTTGAGCAGCCGAACGGTCGACTGTTCTTGCAGTCGGCTGCGGATACCCCTGGCCGCGCTCGTTCGATTGAGCATCAGCGCAAGGATCGGTATCCGACGAGCCCGGAGCGTTTCCAGGGTGAGGAGCGCCTGGTTGATCCCTCCCAACCCCGACTGTCCCACCACCAGAACGGGCAGTTCGAGGTCACACATTAGGTCGATCATGGTCGTGGTCTTGGTGACGGGGACCAGGATGCCGCCGGCGCCTTCGACGAGCATGAGCGGGTAGCGCCGGCGCAACGCGGCAAACGCGCGGCGGATCACGGACGTCCGGATCGTGGTATGGGCCTGTCGGGCGGCGCCATAGGGGGCAAGCGGGGCGGAGAATCGGTAGGGACAGACCCTCTCAAGAGGCGCATCGAGGCCGCAGGCGGCACGGAGCCGTGCGGCGTCGGATCGACCCGGGCGGGCAGTCGGCCACCCGGTCTCGACCGGCTTCATGACCCCGACAGCGTGGTGACGGGCCACCAGCCAGTGGGCCAGCCCAGCCGTGACGACGGTCTTGCCGACGCCGGTATCCGTTCCGGTGATGAAGCACCCTCCCATGAATTGACCCATTGACGATTTTCTCATTGAGTCATTGCAGATGGGAACAACCCCGGCCTGATCCGAAAATCCGCAAATGATCCGATGACACCATGAACAAATCTTTCTAGAAGATTCGGCTGTCCACGTTCCACACTTGGCCGGATGTGTCCCGGTTGCAGGCGAGTCGATAGACCGTGGCCACCACGCTGCTCAATCGGGGCGCGCGTCCGAGCAGATGGGTCTGCCTTATGTTGGGGGCCGCCGCGACCGGCGCGGTCATCGCCGTCTGGCGCCATCCCGGAAGCACCAGGTTGACACGAAGATTGTGTTCCCCCCATTCCCTCGCGGCAGAGCGAACCAGTCCCAGCAATCCGGCTTTTGAGGCCGCATAGGCGGTTTGACCGGTGGAGCCCTGGAAGCCCGCATAGGATCCCATCACGATGATGGCTCCGCGCCGTCGCTCGATCATGCCGGCCGCGGCGGCCTGGAGACAGTGAAATGTGCCGGTCAGATTGGTCGCGATGATCCGGTCCCAGTCGTCGGCGTCTGTGCGCACCAGGAGAGTCCCAATGGCGGCTCCCGCATTGCACACCAGGACATCGAGAGACCCCCAGGCGGCCGCACAACTCCGGGTCATCTGTTCGACTTCACGCGGATCGCGAATGTCGGCCTGATACTCTGTGGCCTCGGCGCCGGCTTCCTTCACGGCGAAAGCCGTCTCGTGGGCCGCCTCGGCGCGGGAATAGTAATGGATCCCGATGCGCCAGCCGGACTTGGCGAATCGAAGGCACAAGGCTCGTCCGATGACGCCGGACGCGCCGGTGATCAGCACCGTGCGGGGCGCGGTCGGACGCTTCGGGGGGTGGAGATTCATACGGGCGGCTGGTATTATCGGCGTCGGCCATGGGGAAGGCAACCGGTCTTGGAGGCAGGACGTATGACTAGTTGGAGATGGGGTCAGGTCGGGTCACTTGCGCTGGTCATGGTGATCGGCATCAACGAGAGGGCGGTCGGTCAATCGGAGCCGATCACAGTGGCGGACAGTGAGACCTACTTTCAGGATACGGTGGGGAGCCGCTGGGAATACCGCGGGCATCTGTCGGAAGGGCCGATGCAGACGATCGAGGAGAAGATCTTTACGAATATCTCCACCGTCACCGGCACGACGACGCTGAAGGGCGTCACGGTGCAAGTCTTCCACGACTCGAATGCAGGGAATCACGGAGCCTCGGACAGCTATTACC
>SWDL01000297.1 GCA_005116795.1 Nitrospira sp.
AGGCCCTCCATGTGATGAGGCGGTGCGAACGCCCACATCCTACCATGTCGGCTTCCGTGTCAGCCATGTGCACGGATATCGTTGGAATCACTTGGGATTCAGGAAAGCTGCGAGAGCGTGCTGAGCTTCTAGCGAGGCGGGGTTCTCAGCGGAAGGCCAGGCGATCAGAAATAAATCCCGGCACCTTTTCTATTGCCATCTGTTTCTTGCTGGCTTTTCTTGTTCGACCCATTACCGCGATTGCTTCCTTGAAGTCATGTCGCGCTCCACTATGTGGAGAGCACAAACGCTTCACTGGTCGCGCCCATAATCGTTAGAATGTAAGGATGGCTGTCTTCTATAGACTCTTCATCAGGCATGCTGATGTGAACGTTTAGCAGACGCAACCGTTGACCTGGATGCAAATCCAATCGGAGATTTGCGGTGCGCAACAGAATGGGTCCACAGGCCTTCAAGTCTGGAGAGGATTCCACCACACCGTCCCAACTGCTGGGACCGTGTCGATCGGCAAGCTTGATCTGAAGGTCGGCAAACTGCCCCTTGGGCGATTCTCTGTCTGCGCCCTGGCTGGCATGCCACTGCCAATACTCTTCGCACAGGTGTCGTACAGGGCAGTACCCACAGTTCTCTGGGCTTGGTCGGGCCTCGGGTGGATCGGTTTGGATATCCGCAAGTGCTGCTGAGGTTCGCTCCTTGAGTTCATCCTCCAGGGAAATAAGTTCATGTGGGATTGGCGCTGGCACCTCGACATCACCCTCCTCGTAGGAGAGAATGAGCTTGTCAGCAAATCGGCCAGAGGGGTTCAAATCTTTGTCCTGGGCCCACAGAAGTGCATACGTACGAAGTTGGAATTCGTGTTCCTGCTTCGGAACCCCGGTCTTAAAGTCTCGGATCTCGCAGCACGTCACTGAAAGCGTGAGTAGATCGGCGATACCACA
>SWDL01000298.1 GCA_005116795.1 Nitrospira sp.
GTTGAACTTTCTGACCAACCTCTGACTTAGGGATTAATGTTGCCGCGCTTGATAGATGGGCTACTATCATCTCACTATACTTAGCCGCAGGAAGGGGGTCGATCCTCATATCGATTAACGCTTCGCTAACGGGAGGTTTGGAATAGGGCGGAGTCTCGTCCATATTCAAGTTGGAACGATTGAAGATCCTCGGCCGGCAACGACCGGAGCCCATCCAGCATCGTCCGAATCCAAGCCGTCCGCTCCGCCACGATCTTGGCGCGAATCCGTGACGCCGTCACACAGCAGTCTCCCCCAGCACCTGCTCGATGCGGCGTCTCTTCCAGAAGGGGAGGAGAAACGGCGCGCTCACGCCAACACGTCGGCGAGGGAAATGGCAAGCCCCGGCAAGACGTCTTCCCCCTCCAGCATCTCCCGCTCCCGCAACAGCCGCGCCGACCCGTCCGCGCGATAGACGGTCACGGTCTTTGCCTTGGGCGCAAACACCCAGACGAGGCGGGACCCGGCATCGAGATAGTCCCGCACCTTCTGCTGAGCGTCCACGGGATTGTCCGACGGCGAGAGCACCTCGACGGCGAGGTCCGGAGCGCCCGGCACGAACGTGTCCGGCAGTTTGCCTTCCGGCAGTCGCTGGGTTGAGATAAACGCGACGTCCGGAGCGCGGACCCGTTCGGGATCGTTCGGAAGGACGAGCACAAAGCCCACGTCGCCGACAACCACTCTGCCTCCTCCCACACGTTCTACGTACTCCAACAGTTTTCGGCAAATCCTCGCTACAAGCTCGCCATGTACCCCTCCCGCAGGCGCCATCTCAATC
>SWDL01000299.1 GCA_005116795.1 Nitrospira sp.
CGACTTCCTCGAACAGCGGGAGGCCGCGCACGCGGCGCAGGCCGGCGCACAGGCCTCCCTGGCCAACCGGGTGCGCCGGGAAGTCGAATGGCTCCGCCGTGGTCCGAAAGCCCGCACGACCAAGGCCAAGGCCAGGGTGGAGGCAGCCGGCCGGTTGATCGGGCAATTGGATCAGGCCGAAGCCCGCGCGGAAAAGAGAACGGCCGAGATCGACTTTGTCGGCTCAGAACGGAAGTCCAAGCAATTGGTGGTCACGCAGCAACTCAGCAAGGCCCTGGGGGGCACACCGATCATCACGGCGCTGGATCTGCAGTTGGGGCCGGGCCAGCGACTCGGCTTGCTCGGGCCGAACGGCAGCGGCAAGACCACGCTCTTGAGGCTCCTGGCCGGCACGCTCGAGCCGGATGCCGGACAGATCATGCGGGCAGATCGCCTCCGCATCGTCTCCTTCGAGCAACATCGCGACTCGCTCGACCAGACCGCCACGCTCCGACGCGCCCTGGCCCCCACCGGCGATGCGGTGATGTATCGAGATCGCCCGGTTCACCTGGTCTCCTGGGCCAAGCGATTTCTGTTCCACCCTGAGCAATTGGACCTGCCCGTCTCCCGGCTCTCCGGAGGGGAACAGGCGCGGCTGCTCATCGCGCAACTGATGCTCCAGCCGGCTGATCTGTTGATCCTCGACGAGCCGACCAACGACCTCGACATCCCGACCCTCGAGGTCCTCGAAGAGTCGCTGCTCGAGTTTCCCGGCGCGCTCGTCCTGGTCACGCACGATCGATGGCTCCTGGACCGCGTCTCCACCATGCTGCTGGCGCTGGACGGCGCAGGCCGGACCGACTGGTACGCCGACTTCGCGCAATGGGAAGCCGCACAAGAGCAGAACGCCGTGGAACGTCCGGCCTCACCCGGAGGACGGGTCCGCGGAACCTCGGCGCAGGCCGCCCCATCGCGCAAAGGGCTCTCGTATCATGAGCAGCGGGAGTGGGGACAGATGGAGCAGAAGATTCTGAAGGCGGAAAACACCCTTGCCGCCTGCCAGGCCGCCGTGGAAGACCCCGCGATCATCTCCGATGCCGCGGCGCTGCACACCCGGCACGACGCGCTGGAGACCGCGCGAACCCATGTGGAACGTCTCTACGCGCGCTGGGCTGAGCTGGAAGACAGGCGAAGCCGAACGATCGGCAGCCCGCAGGCGTGAGGGCACAGCCCTCTGCCACTCTCGACTGATGGGCACCATCTCCGCAGCACAGCCTACGACTCGATCGGAATGCGGCTCGCATGCTGCCCCAGCCACTGCGCAAAGGTCTGCAGCGCCGGGTTGAGGCTGCGGGCCACCTCGGGATTGCGTGCGCCGCAAAACACCGTCTGAAAATCCCGCTTGAACTGGAACATGTTCGCCAGGTCATCGGCGCCGGGGAACCCGAACTTGGCGTAGGCCTCCGGTGGCACCGCGTTGTAGCGCACCTCCCGCCCCAAGACCTTGGTGAGCGCGGCCGCCATCTCCGCACCGGTGAGGTGCTCGCCGGCCACGCCGACGGTCTTGCCGATGTATTCACGCCCTTTCTTGAAAATCCCGAGCGCGCATGTTCCGATATCGTTGACGGCCACGCCCGGAAGTTTTTTGTCGCCCATGGGCATCGTGATCGCCAGGGTCCCGTCCGGGCCCTTCTTGGGTCCCATGCCGAAGAAGACAGGTTCTCCCAATAGTACGACGTGAGATAAAAGGTCGTCGGCACCCCGAGCGCGGTGAACTCCTGGTCGGCTTCCCCCTTCGCATCGAAGTGCGGCACCTTGTAGTGGCCCATCAGGGTCGGCATGCGCGCGTCGCTGAGCGGGACCCACCGGCGCGTATCCTCCAGCGTGGACCAGATCACATGCTGCAGCCCGGTCTGCTTGGCCGCTTGCGCCAGGGCCTTGGCCTGAGCCAATTCCTTCTCCGGAGAAAAGTGCTCCCAGAAATTCGTCACGCAGAAGGCGCCATAGGCGCCCGAGAAGGCGCGTGCTAGGCTGGCGGGATCATCCAGATTGGCCGCGACGACCTCCGCTCCAAGTTTTGCCAGGGTCTTCGCCTTCTCCGAATTCACATCCCGCGTCAATGCGCGAGCCGTGAAGCCGCTCGTCTTGTCGCCCAGAATGGCGCGGACCAAGCCGCCCCCCTGCGCTCCGGTGGCGCCCACGACTGCGAGGATCTTCTTGTCAGCCATCGCCTGCCTCCTTCATCACGTTCGAACGCCGCGCGCACGCTGCCGAGTCGATCAGGAGCGTTGCATGTCCCCCTTTTTCTCCCCCACCCAGCCCAGGACGTCGGACTCTCGGACGAGCACGACGTCCTTCCCGTCCAGATCGACTTTGGTCGTTCCGTATTTCTCGTAGAGGACCTGATCGCCCGGTTTGAGGACCGTGGGCTTGAAGACCTTTTCCTCTTTTCCTTTGGGTTGACTGCCCCCCTTCTTTTCCGGTGTTTCCCAGCGCCCCTTCCCCACGGCCAGGACCGTTCCTTCTACGGGTTTTTCCTTGGCCGTGTCGGGGATGAACAACCCCCCGGCGGTCTTTTCCTTGGCCTCAGACGGTTCGATCAGCACCCAATCCTGTAACGGTTGCATTCCCATGGTGATTCCTCCTCGTTGATTTTAAATGTGGGCCATTGCTTGACCTGACACCCCCGCATCCGGCGTGTCCGTTGCGGCCTGGGGATCGTACACCCAGCGCGCCGACGAGTCGACCAAAAAAGTAGCATGTCCCCGCTTTCAGCGCCTCAACCTCGGGCCATTAGCCCTCCAATCGCTCCAACCGCCGGCAGGCTTCGTCGAGATCCGCATCCGTTTTCGCGTAGCAAAAGCGGATGAACTGCGCGCCTTCGGAGCCCGTGAAGAAAGCCTCGCCCGGCACGCCCGCCACGCCGGTTTTCTCGAGCAGATACATCGCGCGGTCTTTCCCGTTGTTCCCCGGCAGGCGCGACACGTCGGCCAGGACGTAATAGGAGCCCTGCGGCACAGCCGGTGTCAGACCGACCTTGCTCAGCGTGGCACAGAAGCGATCTCGCTTCCCTTGATACTCCTTCGCTAACCCTGTGTAGAACGAGGCCGGTAATTCCTGAATCGCCACCGCCACGCCGTACTGGAGCGGCGCCGGCGCGCAGACGTAGAGCAGATCGTTCATGGCCCCGATCAACTGCGCCCACTTGGCGGCCGCCACGCTGTAGCCGATGCGCCAGCCCGTGATGCTGTAGGTCTTGGAGTAGCCGCCGATCGTGATGGTCCGTTCCGCCATCCCCGGCAAAGCGGCCAGGGTCACATGCGACCGGCCATCATAGAGGAAGTATTCGTAGATCTCGTCCGTGAAGATGAACAGATCGTGCCGGCGTCCCACCTCTGCAATCAGATCCAATTCCGCCCGCGTGTACACCTTGCCGGAGGGATTCCCCGGCGTATTCACCACGATGGCCTTCGTCCGCGGCGTGATCACACGCTCGAGGTCTGCCCGCGTAAACGTCCAATCCGGCGCCTGCATCCGGACATAACGCGGCACGGCCTCCACGGCTTCCAGCGCGCACAGGTGGTACCCATAATAGGGCTCGAACAGCAGGACTTCGTCGCCCGGCGTCAGGAGCGCCAAGCAGGCGCAATGGAACGAACCGGTTGCGCCGGCGCTCACCGTCACCTCCGTTTCAGGGTCGGCGGCGACGCCGTTGTACTCGGCCATCTTCTTGGCAATGGCCTGACGCAATTCCGCCGACCCGTCGAACCGCGTATAGGTATTGAAGCCCTGGGCCATCCCGCGCTGGGCCGCCTCGATCACCACCGGAGGAACCGGCGTGTCGCAGACGCCCTGGGCCAGATTGATCCCCTTCACCTTGGCGCAGGCCGTCGTCATCACCCGAATTTCCGAGTGCGCCAGTCCCGCCATCCGTTGATTGCCGTCACGCGCCATGAGCAAGTTCTCCCCATATACAGGTCACATACACCGCCGGCATCCTCACTCCCTCCGATATCTGGCGCCTGCTATAACAGGTTCACCGAAGCAGATACAAGAGAGACGGGCCTTGCCAAACCCCTTCAGGTCCGGTAAGTGTCACAGAGAGGAACGGACAGGGGGATATCAGGGTATGCTCGCGATCAGGCCCGCCACTGAGCGAGATTTTTCGGCCATTCTCGAGGTGCAGCGCCAGGCCTTCGGCGAATACCGCGACGTGTATGAAGTCAGCGCCTGGACCACGGAGACGATCGACAGCCTGAAAGCGGACGCGCAAGAGAAACATGTCCTTGTCGCCGAGGCCGACGGCGGCGTGGTGGGGTCTGTGAGGTTCTGGACCGTGGCGGGCGTCTGCGTCATTCGCCTCCTCTCCGTCGCTCCGGCCCATCAGGGTCGCGGAACGGCCAAGGCGCTTCTAGCGGAGATTGAACGTGCGACCATGGACGCGCACAAGTTCTACGCCTGCACCATGTTACGCACACCCAGGAACATCCATCTGTTCCTTCGACTGGGCTACCACCCCGAAACCCTGCTGCCCGACCATTACCACCATCTGGACCTGATTTGCTTCGCGAAATATCGTCCGTGAAGGACGGAGGTCGCACGACGTTCAACGTCTTAGTCGCAGCACCACTGCATGGCGATGCGCGTGTAGGCCTCCACAGCTTGTTCCATCTTCTGCAAGGAACAGTACTCGTCGGTCTTGTGCGCCATCCCGGGATCGCCGGGACCCACGATCACGACCGGAGGATGGCCGTAAGCCGGCGCGAGCACGGCGGCGTCGGTAAAGTAGGCGGCGCCCGCCAGCTCGGGTCGTTGCTTCAACAAGGGCTCCATGATGTCGAACACGCGCTGCACCCACTCGTGGCTCGGATCCGTTTCGAGGCTACGCGCGCCCTCCAATCGCTCGATCTCCACCTCGTCTCCGAGCAGGCGCTGGAGCGCTTCGCGAATCTCGTCGTCGTTCTGGCCTGGAACCGTGCGAATGTCGATCCCGAGCGTGGCCTGGTCCGGAACCGAGTTGATGTTCATCCCGCCTGAGATGGTACCGATATTCAGCGTGGGAGATCCCAGGACGGGATGCGCGGGGACGTCGAAGTCAAAAGCCCGGAGTTTCGTGATGACCTCCGCGGCCTTGTGAATCGCATTGTCTCCCAGTTTCGGGGTGGAGGCATGCGCCGTCGTCCCTGTCGTTCTGACGGCGAACCGCACGCAGCCTTTGTGACCGATCCAGGGATGATTCGACGTGGGCTCCCCGACCACGATGGCCCCGGCCTTGCCCAACACGTTGTCCAAGCTCACGACGTAACGCGCGCCTTCGCAACAGGTCTCCTCGCCCGCCGTGAGCACGAGCGTGATCCCTGCGCTCAGGTCCTTGATCCGCGAGAGACGTCCTGCCATGACGACCATGGCGGCGACCGCCGCCTTCATGTCGGACGAGCCTCGCCCGTACAGCTTGTCCCCGTCAAGCTCGCCGGTGAACGGATCTCTGCTCCATGGCGCGCTTCCCAGTGGAACGGTATCCACGTGACCGGTGAAACAGATGGGAGACTTGCCCCCCCTCCCATCTCGTCGGGCGACGAGGGTCGCGCGCGCCTCGCTGAATTCGAAGAGGCCGGTGTGAAATCCCGCGCGTTCGAGCTGCGCCGCGAGGAACCGGGCGCACTCGCGCTCACAGCCGGGAGGGTTCACGGTGTTGAAGGACAACAGCCGGCGGCTCAGGGACAGGACGTTGCCATCTTGTACAGACATCGATGCACTCGCTCGGAAGCCTTTTGTCCCTCTGGTTCCCGCCCCACTCGACCGTCATCGCCGCGCGGGCATGTGACCGGACAAGACTCCGTCCGTCTACTTGGTGTGCGGCCCCATGGTTCCCCGCATCCGTGCCGGTCTGCTCATGGCCTCCCTCCTTGCTTGCGAGAGAGGACTCGCAACCATTGAACGACCCCTCTCACACATCGACGGGCCGGCCTCCATCGTCGCTCACATCCTCGCACTGTACGGCATCCGGCACCCCTGCCGTCAAGCGGGCTTGTCCCCTCCCACGGAGTCCGCTAGACTCGGCCCATGCTCGCTGCTGAGGGTTCACCGACAAAGACGCTCGCCACGAGATGTGGCCTGTCGCTGACGGTGCCGCTGCTCGTTCTCCTCCTCATGAGTCCGCGCATCTCAGTGGCGGCAGACGCGACTGAGACATCGCTCGCGGTGAGCGTCGAACGGGCCAAGCTGGCCACGGTGGGCGTGCTGCAGGAAGGCCAGGGGAGCGAGTTTCAAACAGGCCGAGCCCGCTATTCCGTGCGCGGGTCTGGTGTGCATCTTCGCGACGGCTACATCGTGACGGCCCGACACGTCGTGGACCGCGATGAGCGCGGCAAGCGGGTGATTCCGAAAGAGATCAGAATCCTCACCACGGACTTGCAGGACGTATCAGCCCAACTCGTCGGCGTGAATGCCTTCATTGATATCGCCGTCTATCGTCTGGCGCCTGAGACGGCCGCTCTCCCGCCGTCCACGTTTTCGGATCGCGATGCCGCGCCCGGCGACGACGTCTTCACAGTCGGGTACCCGCTCGGTTGGGGTCCGGCGATCAGCTTCGGCCGGGTCGGCAATCCCAATACGTTCCTCCCCACGGTGGAGTCACGGCTGCTGCAACTGGACCTCTCGGCTTGCAGCGGGAATTCGGGCGGCGGGCTCTTTCGGTCGGACGGCCTCCTGGTCGGAATGATGCATGCGGTCATCCAAGCCGATTCCTCGCAAGAGGATCGACGCTGTACGCGCTTCGGCTTTGCCATTCCCGGCACCTTGATCGACCGGACCGCCACCGCTTTGATCCAGGGCGGTCACCCCGAGTTTGCGCGCATCGGCATCCAGATGAGCCTCGTCACGGTCGGCACCCGACGGCACGTGGCTGCGGCCGATGTCACCGGGCCGGCACAGACGGGCGGCGTGAAGAAGGGCGACGTGTTGCTCGCCATCGACGACACCCCTATCACTGATCCGG
>SWDL01000300.1 GCA_005116795.1 Nitrospira sp.
CCATCCCCGCCTCCACTGCCAGCCGGCAGGCCATGATCTTTTCATCCCGCGTCAGATAGCAGGTCTCTAGAATCACCTTGTGCCCGGCTCCCGGAGTCGCCCGCACCACCTGTGCCATGTCGCGACGCACAAGATCGAAGTCTCCGGACTTCAGGCGGCCGATGTTGAGCATCATATCGAGTTCGAGCGCCCCGCCGCAGACCCCCTCCACCGCTTGGGCGACCTTGGCCGCCGTGGTCTCCGAGCCGAGCGGAAACCCGATCGGGATGCCCACCCGAACCGGAGTGCCGGCGAGCGCCGCCACGGCCTCGGAGAGGAAGCAGGGCGGCACGAAGACCACGGTGAATCCGAAGCGGCAGGCTTCTTCACACAGCCGGATCACCTCCGCCGGTGTCGTATCGGCCCTCAACATTGTGTGGTCGATCCTCGCCGGAAGATCAGAGATGTGCAGAGGAGTGGTCATCGTGGAGATCGCGTCGGCTAAGAGATTTTTCGGTGCGGCCGGCGCTGAAATCTGTCCACGGCCCGTTCATGTTCCGTCAGCGTACTGGAAAAATAATGGGTGCCGTTGTTCCGGGACACGAAATAGAGATACCGGGTCGGCGCGGGAAACAGCGTCGCGCGGATGGCCTGAATCCCGGGACTGGCGATGGGGCCAGGCGGCAGGCCTCGGACACGATAGGTATTGTACGGACTGGACGAGGAGAGATCCTTCTTGCGAAGATTCCCATCGAAATTATTGATCCCGTAAATCACCGTCGGGTCGCTCTGCAACGGGATGCGCTGCTTGAGGCGGTTATGAAAGACGGAGGAGACATACGGCCGTTCTTCCCCGGCGCCGGTTTCCTTCTCGATCACCGACGCGAGCGTGAGCACCTCGTGAAACGACATCCGGAGCTCGGCGGCCCTGGTTTGGAGATCGGCGGTAAAGACCCGACGGAGTCCCTCGACCATGGCGCTCAGGATTTCCTTGGATGACACATTGCGCGCAAAGCGATAGGTGTCCGGGAACAGATACCCCTCCAGGCTCGGGACCGTGAGCCCCAGGGTCTGGATGAACTCTCGGTCTTGCGCGAGACGCTTGATGTCCTCGGCCCGGCCCAGGCCTTTCAATTCGAAGGTCTGGGCGATCTGCGCCACGCTATACCCCTCGGGAATCGTCACGGAGTGC
>SWDL01000301.1 GCA_005116795.1 Nitrospira sp.
CCCCTTCACCCAAGCATCCATCGAATCAGCCTGGACCTCTATCGACCTTCCGTATCTTTCGCTGCCGCTGTCAGAAACAATGTCTTGAGGCTGAAGCGACTGCGTCAGGCGATCAAGGCCTCTCAGCCTGATGTCGTGTTGAGTTTCATCGAGACCGTCAATGTCCTCACGTTGGCGGCGAGCCTGGGATTGCAGATACCCATTATTGCCTCTGAGCACACCGATCCCCGTCACCATAAGATTGGGTCCGCATGGGAGGGGTTACGGCGTCTGCTGTACCGGCGAGCCGCCGCGGTTGTGGTGTTGACCGACGGGTTACGGGGGTGGGCGGAGCGGCTTGTCAAGACCAATGCGGTCCATGTGATTCCGAATCCTGTGTCGGTGCCCGCTGTGGAGTCCGATCGCGGTCCGGATCTGAAACATTCCGGTGGGACGGTCGTGGCGATGGGACGCTTAGGGCCCGAGAAGGGATTCGATCTTCTCCTGAAGGCCTTTGCGCAATGCGCCGGGAAGCACGTCGATTGGTCCTTGATCATTCTCGGAGAAGGCAGCGAGCGGGAACACTTAGAGTCGTTGGCTGTTCAGCTGGGAATCACAGATCGTGTGAAGATGCCGGGGCGAATCAAGGATCCTTTTCGGATCCTTCGAAGCGCGGATCTGTTCGTCCTGTCTTCCCGTTACGAAGGGTTCCCCATGGCGCTGGTGGAGGCGATGGCCTGCAAGCTTGCAGTGATTAGCACCGACTTTCCCAGCGGACCACGGGACATTGTCCGTGATGGGACTGATGCCGTCTTGGTCCCTTCTGAGGATGTGGACGCCTTGGCGGCTGCGATGGATCGGTTGATGGAAAATCCAGAAGAGCGCCGCCGCCTCGGGACGCATGCGGGACACATCGTCGAACGGTTCAGCACCGAGACGATCATGAACATGTGGGATGAGCTCTTGACGTCGTGCGTGGCGGCCGTCGAACCAAGGCATTGAATGCGGCACGCACAATTCGCGACGAGAACCGGCGACGCAAGCGTAGGAACGCAGGATCAGGGGGTGTCGGCTGGTGGAGTGGAAGCGCTGCGTGAAGCACGATCGGGGCAGAGGATGAAAATCATTTTTCTCATACGGTCACTCGGCTATGGGGGCGCTGAACGGCAACTGATTCTCCTTGCCAAAGGGCTTCACGCACGCCGGCATGACGTGGTGGTGTCGGTCTTCTACTCAGGCGGCCCCTTGGAAAAGGAATTGCGGGACGCGGGGATCCGGATCCGTCCGTTGAACAAGACGGGGCGTTGGGATGTGCCGGGCTTTCTGTTCCGCATGGCCAAAGTCCTTCGGGAGGAGCGCCCGGAGATCGTGCACGGCTATCTCCCCGATCCCAACCTCGTGACCGCGGTCCTGAAGCCCTTCTTTCCCGCGATCAAGATTGTCTGGGGCGTCCGGAGCGCCCGGCTCGATTGGCAACAGTGCGATTGGCTGGCGAGGGCGAATTTCAAGCTGAGCTGCCGGCTGTCGGGGCTTGCGGATGCCATCATTGCGAATTCTCACGCCGGGCGCGCCTACCATATCACCTCGGGTTATCCGGCGGAAAAGATGCTGGTGATTCCTAACGGGATCGACACGGAGCGATTTCGCCCCGCCCCCACCCTGAGAGAGAGAACGCGATCGGCCTGGGGTATCTCGACCGGCGAGAGCCTCATCGGGCTGGTGGGACGGCTGGATCCCCAAAAGGACCATCCGAACTTCCTTAGAGCGGCCTCGCTGGTGGCCCGGAGGCGGGAGCGCGTGCGGTTTGTTTGTGTCGGGGACGGTCCGGACGAGTACCGGATGCGCCTACAGGCCTTGGCGAGGAGCGAAGGTCTGGACGGACGCCTGCTGTGGATGCCGAATCCCCCGGACATGCCGGCCGTGTACAACGCGTTGGACGTCACCGTCAGTTGTTCATTTGGCGAGGGACTGCCCAACGTCGTCGGCGAAGCGATGGCTTGCGGGGTGCCCTGTGTCGTCACCGATGTGGGGGATTCGGCGTGGGTGGTCGGCGACGTCGGCGAGGTCGTCCCGCCGCGGAACCCCCTGGCGCTCGCGAAGGCGATCGAGAAGGTGTTGGCCGAGGGCCGAGGCGATTCCTCCGCGATCCGATCACGCGTCATGGCTCACCTGTCGGTCGATCGGTTGGTCGCCGATACCGAGCGGGTGCTGAAGGACGTCTACCAGCAGCCTCGGCCGTCTGTCTGGGGATGGATGCATCCAAGGTCCGCTTCATAAGACCGAGCAACGTCGCGACGAATCGCCCCCTGCCCGGCCTGCAGACCTGAATGTCTGAATACCGTCGCGCCGTCGGTCGTCGCCCCTTTCTCTCCCACCGGCAGAAGGGGCGACTCACTCCCCCATACTCCGGGATGATGCCGGACGCTCAGGCGCGGCGGTCCTGTCCCGGTCGATGTCCCCGAGAATCAGTCGAAGGCGGTCACGATTCCGAACACCCTTTATTGATATGGCGATCTACCGGCAGGCCATCATTGTGCTCTCCGCCGCCTTCGGCTTCGCTCAGGCGGGGACCTTCTTCGATGTGACGCATATTCAATGGGCGACCGGTCTGTTCATCTTGGCGCTCCCGGTCCTTTTCAAGGCGATCCGCGGATCGGACGTGTTGCACTCGCCGGTCATGCTGTGGTGTTACGGCTTTATCTGGTTCAGTTTCGCCTGGTTTTTTCTCTCCTCGCAATCCGAGGTGGCCTGGGCCGATGTGCGCTTGAGGTGTTTCGGCGTCCTCCTCATCGTCAGCTTTCTCATGGTGTTCTGGGACCCCGACGCCGTTCGCTTCGCCCGATACGCGGTCGCAGCCTGCGTGATATTCGGCGTCGTGGTCAATGTCTATGAGCTCTTCGTCCCCAAGGCCTTCAGCAAACTCCCCGGCCGTTCGGCCGGATTCTACGGGGATCCCAATATGTCGGCCGAGATGTTGGTGCTCGGGATGATCGTCAGCGTGACCCTCCTACCGTCCCGATGGCGGGGGTTGTTCGTCCTGACGACCGGTATCGGGGTCGGCCTGACCATCTCCCGGTCGGGGATTCTGAGTTGGCTCATCGCGAGCGCGGCCTTGATGGCATTGCGGAAGGTCCGGGTCCAAGAACTCCTCGTGACGGGGTTGGTGGTGATGACGGTGGTTGCCCTCGGCTTCATAGCGAGGGGGGATGAATTGTTAACGACGCTGCAACGGAGCGGGACGATCAATAAGGACGTCCTTGAACGACTCGATTGGTTTGCGGATCCCACCGGGGTCTCCGACAACTCGAGCTGGGCCCGGCGGGGCCTCGTGATCCAAGCCTGGGACAAGATCGCCGAGCGGCCGTGGTTCGGCAATGGAACCGGGACGTCTCGGGAAGTCGTGTACGAGGGAACGCATAACCAGTACCTCGCCCATATGCAGGACCACGGGCTCCTGGGCATGATGATCGTGCCTCTGCTCACCCTCGCGGTGGCCTGGCGGGCAAGCGGAGAAGCTCGGCTGCTCGCCGCGATCTTCGGCGCGGTGGTGATCTGGCAAGGCTTCTTTACCCATAACATTCTCGATCATCCGCCGCGGCTGTTGCTCTGTGCGTTGATGGCCGCGATCGTGTGGATCAGCCGAACCTCCGCGATTGATCACAGTCTCTCGGTCCCTACGGGAGCGTGACAGGGCGAACGGATCCGACAAACCAAGCGGGCGGTCGATCAATACAACACGGCGAACCGTCGGCGGTGGCGGCGGAGCAACCTGGGGCTGATCCTCGTCGGGCTCGTGGTCGCCCTGGCGGTGAGCGAACTCGGGTTGAGACTGACAGGCATCGGGTATCCGAGCTTCTATCAGCCGGACCATGACCTGGGAGCCTCCCTGCGTCCTGGCGCGGAGGGCTGGTGGAACCGTGAAGGCCACGCGTACGTCACAGTCAACGGGGCGGGGCTGCGTGATCGGGATCATCCCACGCGGAAACCGCCCGGCACGTTTCGCATCGCGGTCCTGGGCGATTCATTCGCGGAGGCGGCCCAGGTGTCGATGGAGGAAGCCTTCTGGTCCGTGCTCGAACGGGAGCTGGCGGGATGTCCGCGCCTGAGCGGACGCCGTCCGGAGGTTATCAATTTTGGCGTCTCCGGATATGGCACGGCGCAGGAACTCCTGCTGTTTCGGCACCGCGCTCGCCGGTATGACCCCGACTTGGTCCTCCTTGCGTTCTTTACGGGGAACGACGTCCGGAATAATCCCTTTGCGCTGGAAGGGGATGATCTCAAGCCCTACTTCGTCCTCCAGGACCACGAGCTACGGCCCGATTTCCATTTCCGCGAGTCCCCGGCCTTCCGCGCGGCGCAGACGAAGACGGCACAGTGGAAGCACTGGATCCTCAATCAATTTCGAGTCTACCAAGTCTTTGATGAAGCCAGACGGATCGTGCGGGCGAGGATGCGCGAGGCTCTCGATCCCGGTGAGGCCGGATCCGCGGGGAATCCGAACCCATGGAAGAGCTTCGCGGAAGGCGGGCTGGACGCGTTGGTGTATCGAGAGCCTCGTCACCCGGACTGGAAGGAAGCCTGGGAGATTACCGAACGTCTATTGGTGCGCATGAGAGATGAAGTCAAAGAACAGGGCGCGGAGTTCCTGGTCGTGACGTTGAGCAGTGCGCCGCAGGTGCATCCCGATCCGAGGGGGCGCCGGAACCTGGCCGATCACCTAGGCGTGCCGAATCTGCTCTATCCGGACCATCGGATTCAAGCTCTCGGGACACGCGAAGACTTCCCGGTGTTCACGCTTGCCCCGCTATTGGAGCGCTACGCGGAGGCCCATCAGGAATTTCTCCATTTCACGAGATCCGGCGTCGGCACCGGCCACTGGAACAGGGAGGGACATCGTCTCGCGGGAGAACTGATCGCCCAGAAAGTGTGCGCGAACCTCCCGACGACGCCCCTTCGTTCGTAGGTGACGAGACACCGTTCGTTGTGTTGTCGGCATGGCGTGGAGGGCGGCCGACGGGGCGAACACAGGGCGCCTTGGACGCGATGACCATCGAGGTCAACGAGGCGCTCTTCACAATGGTTATCCACACAAGGTACGGAGGTGCGTGTGAATCCTGTCCAAACCCCGAACGTGATGACGCTGAAGGGATTACGCGCTCCGCGGGTCGCGATGAACGGTGAAGCAGCCACGCGGAAGCCGATATCCCTGGTCTGCCTGATCAACGCCCTTGGCACGGGTGGGGCCGAATCGATGCTCTACCGGTTGTTGGCGAACCTGGATCGCGCGCAGTTCAGGGTTCGGGTGATTTCGCTGATCGACATCATGGAGCCCTTTGGGCCGAAGATCCGCGCGTTAGGGATTCCTGTCGACACGCTCGGGATGCGCCGGGGAATTCCGAACCCCTTCTATGCGTGGCGGCTGGCTCGATGGCTTCGAGAAGACCCGCCCGATGTGATGCAGACGTGGCAGTACCATTCCGATCTGATCGGCGGCCTCGCGTCTCGGATGGTCGGGAGGATTCCGCTGGTCTGGGGGATCCGCCATAGCGATCATCGTCCGGGCGTCAGCAAGCGACTCACCCTGCTGACGATGAACCTCTGCGCCAAGCTCTCTCACTGGTTGCCGGATCGGATCATCTGTTGTTCGGAAGCCTCGCGACGCCTGCATCTGGAAGTCGGTTACGCGCCCGAGAAGATGGTCGTCATTCCCAATGGCTATGACCTGGAGGCGTACCGGCCTGATCCTGCCGCGCGGGGTGGGGTCTTCAAGGAGCTCGACATTCCGGAGGGCGCATGTGTGATCGGGATGGCTGGGCGGTTCGACCCTCAGAAAGACTATCGAAATTTCATTCAGGCAGCCGCTGCGCTGCACCGGTCCCGTCCGGATGCCTACTACGTTTTGTGCGGCCCCGATGTGACGTGGGGTAACGGTCAACTGAAGACTTGCATCGCGGAAGCCGGCCTTCAAGATCGGTTCCGGTTGCTGGGAAGGCGCAGCGATATCCCCCGACTCTTCGCAGCGCTCGACATCGCCGCCTTATCCTCTTCCTACGGGGAAGGGTTTCCCAACGTCGTCGGCGAGGCCATGAGTTGCGGCGTTCCCTGCGCCGTGACGGATGTGGGAGATGCCGCGCTGATCGTGGGAGAAACCGGGCGGGTCGTGCCTCCCCGCAACCCGGCGGCTTTGGCGGAAGCCTGGCGGCAGCTCATGGATCTCGGGCCGGAAGGGCGGGCTCGCTTGGGCATCGCGGCCCGGCAGCGGATCACAGATCATTATGACTTGCCGCAGATCGTGCATCGGTTCCAGAGCCTGTTTCTGGAATTGGCCCGCCCCACGGCGTAGGGGACGGGACGTCATGGCACGTCATTGGAGACAAGGTGTGATCGGCATGATCCCCACCGCCAAACAGCTTTTCCTCCCGGCCGACTCGGCCTGTCCCGAGACGCCGACGGTCCGTGATGAGATGGAGAAGAAGTTCTTTGGATTTATCAGGCTCCGCAACGGCGTATCAAAGACCACAGAAATCCACCGCATGGCCGACGTCGATCGCGCCGTGATCGCCGTATGCGCGCGGGTGGGACTTGCGTCCACGTCCGTTCTCGATGTGGCGGTCTCCTCAGGGATCTCGACCTGTGAGTGGTTGGAGTCATTACAAGAAGCCGGGTTTCATCCGGAGATGACCGCGACCGACTTGTGCATGCACGCCTATCTGGTCCGGCTCTTTCCGGGATGCGATGCCCTGGTCGATCGAGAAGGATATCCTCTCCAGTTCGATTTCTGCGGGATTGCTCTCAGGCCTTGGTCGCCGCGGCGGTACTACATCCTGGGAAACTACTTTTGGACGTCGTGTTACCGGGCCCTGTTCGCGCGGATCGCGGACCGACTCGGATTGTTCGAACGCCTCCGAGCCTTGCATGGTCACGCCCCGGCGCCTGACGATCCCGTCATCACGGCGAAGGTTCAGTTAGTCACGCGGCGGCTTCGGAACCACAAGGACATTGAATTGCTCGATGATGACATCTTTCAGCCGACCTCTGCGTCTCTGCTCCGCCGGTTTGACGTGGTCCGGGCCGCCAATATCCTGAATCTCGACTACTTTTCCGCGCAACAGTTGCGCGAAGGGGTGGCGCATCTCCGTGAACGCTTGACGGGGCCGGGAGCCTTCCTGGTGATCGTTCGTACGGAACATGACGGGTTCAACCATGGCAGTCTCTTTCGTCTCAATGAGAACCGCTCATTCTCGCTCCTACAACGAGTGGGGAGGGGCTCCGAGATCGAAGACATGGTGCTGACCCTCTCCGCCGCGCCTGCGGTGCCCGCGATGCCCGCAGAACGTTGGTGTGCCTCATGAAGGCCTTCATCGCGATGGTGCTTGGGCTGCTGCTGGGCGGGGTGGTGGCAGAGGCCGGACTTCCGAACGCGTCGATTTCGCTGAAGAGGATTTGATTCATGTGTGGCATCGCCGGATTTCTTGAGACAGGCTGTCGGTCGGGCAACCGCGAGCTACAAGATATCGTCTTGGGGATGACGAATCGGCTCCGGCATCGCGGACCGGATGACGTGGGAACCTGGACGGATGCGGAGACGGGCATTGCCCTGGGTCATCGGCGCCTGTCCATTCTGGACCTGTCGCCGGAGGGCCACCAGCCGATGCGCTCGGCCTGCGGACGGTGTGTGATCTCATTCAACGGGGAGATCTATAACTTCCGGGCCCTGCGCGCCGAACTGGAATCCTTCGGCTACACCTTCCGAGGCCACTCCGATACGGAAGTGATGTTGTCGTGCATTTCCCATTGGGGAATCTTGTCGGCCCTCAAGCGATTCAACGGGATGTTCGCCTTTGCTCTATGGGACCGTCAGGAGCGGCGACTGCACTTGGTTCGTGATCGGATGGGGGAGAAGCCTCTGTATTATGGATGGCTGGGCAGAACCTTCGTCTTCGGGTCGGAACTCAAGGCCTTGCGCGCCCACCCGGATTTCAGCCAAGCGATTGATCACGAAGCCCTTCGGCAGTTCGTCGTCAACAACTACGTGCCGGCTCCCTATTCCATCTATCGTGGGATCTCCAAGGTGCTTCCTGCCTCCTTGTTGACGCTGGGGTGGGGGCAAGCGGGGGCCTCTCCGAAGATCACACCCTATTGGTCTTTGGACAGGGCGGCCGAAGAAGGGCTTGCGGAACCCTTCGCTGGGTCCGATGACGAGGCGGTCGAGTACCTTGACGGGCTGCTCAGGGATGCCGTGAAGCTCCGGATGGAATCCGACGTCCCCCTCGGCGCCTTCCTCTCCGGCGGGATCGATTCCTCGACCATCGTGGCCTTGATGCAGGCTCAATCCAGCCGGCCCGTGCGTACCTTTACGATTGGGTTTCACGAGACAGGCTACAACGAAGCCAAGGAGGCTATGGCAGTCGCCCGGCACCTCGACACAGCGCACACCGAGCTCTACGTGACCTCGGAAGAGGCGCTGGCGGTTATTCCCCGGTTGCCGACCCTCTACGACGAACCCTTTTCCGACCAGTCCCAGATTCCGACGTATCTGGTCTCAGAGTTGGCACGCCGGGATGTCACCGTGGCCCTGTCGGGGGATGGAGGGGACGAACTTTTCGGCGGCTATGGGCGATATTTCTTCGTTGAGAAGGTCTGGCGGTCCCTGCGCTGGATGTCCGCCCCCGCCAGGACGCTCATGGCGAGGGCTCTGAAGCGTGTGCCCGAGCAGTCGTGGCAAGCTCTGGTTCAATCTTTGGGACCCATCCTTCCCGACAGGATTCGGAAGCTGAATCTTGGGGGCAAGGTCCATACGGTCGCCGGCCTGCTGGCCGCCACCTCCTCGAAAGCGGTCTATGAATTCTTGACGGCGCAGTGGCGGGATCTGGATACGCTCCTGGTGGCGTCATCTGAGACGTCAACGAGCGGCACATGCCGAATACCGTGGAAGCCGTTGCCGACCATGTGGCACAGCATGATGTACAACGACACCCTGTCTTATTTGCCGGACGACATCCTGGCCAAAGTGGATCGTGCCAGCATGGGCGTCAGCCTGGAGGCCCGCGTGCCCTTGCTCGATCATCGGGTCGTCGAGTATGCGTGGAAACTGCCCGTGAGGATGAAGATTCGAGATGGGCAAGGCAAGTGGCTATTGCGGCAACTGTTGTATCGATACGTTCCGGCTTCACTGATCGACCGTCCCAAGATGGGATTCGGTGTACCGATCGATTCCTGGTTGCGTGGTCCGCTCCGGGAATGGGCGGAGGAGCTCATCGATGAAAAACGATTGCGTGATCAGGGGTTCTTCCACCCTGAGCCTATCCGATCGAAATGGGCCGAGCATCTCTCCGGAACGTCGAACGGCCAATACCCCCTCTGGGCGATCTTGATGTTCCAAGCCTGGCTGGAACACGAGCGCCTGGGGGCGGGGTCAGCCGCAAACCTCACTATATCGTAGGGAGCGGTTGTGTGCAGTGGCGGCGTGTTGCCGCTGGACCTCTCTCACGAAGCGGAACAGGAGGCGCGAGCATGGCGAAGTGCACAACGGTAGGCCTCCCCACGAGCCCGGCCCCCCTGTCTCGATGGGGCCTCAATCTCATCCTGTTGCTTGGCAGTTGCGTGGTTGCGTTTGCTGTGGCCGAGATCGCCTTGCGGATTGTACGGCCCGTCTCCACCGTCGCCTATCGACTCGACGCGGACCTGGGGTATCGGCTGGGGGCGAATCAAGAAACTCGCGCGGTGAGTCAGGATTATGATGTCGTCATCCGCACCAACTCAGCCGGGTTTCATGATGTGGAACATGCGCTCGCCAAGCCGTCTGATGTGTATCGGATCGTGGTATTGGGCGAGTCGTTCGTCGAGGCGCTTGAGCTTGGGACGGAGGACGGGTTTACTCAGCAGTTGGAACGACGGGTTCAGGCCTGGACATCTGGGAAGCGGGTGGAGGTGATCAACCTTGGCATTTCGGGGACCGGTCCGGCCCAGTACTATCGCGTGCTGGAGCTGCAGGGGCTGAAGTATCAGCCTGATCTGGTCATCATGGCGGTTCTGCCCGACAATGACTTTCGCGACAGCTATCAAGCGCTCGGCGGCGCCATTTCGAAACCCTACTACCGGATCGAAGCCGACAACTCCTTGCGCTTGCTCCCGCCTCACGTGTCGGATCAGACCGCGAGTGTTCGGTTTCTCCTGCAGAAGAGCGCGTTCCTGCAGCTCGTCCGCAAGGCTGTCGTTGCTTTGCCGGTTGAGGAGTGGCTCGGGCAGGTCGGATTATTGGCGCCGTTCGTGGGCGTGAAGATCCAGGATAGTCCCTTGACGATTCCTCCCGATTGGTTCGTATACGTCGCGGAGCCTCCGGCATCCTGGCAAGAAGCGTATCGCGTGACGCTGCGCATGGTCGAGGAAGCGGCGAAGCTCGCGAACCGGCATCAGGCGCGATTTCTGGTCATGACGATCGGTTCCACCGCGACCGTTGAAGACCGATGGGCGGAAGCGCTGGCCTCCTATCCGGACGCCGGCCGCGTTCGGTGGGAGTTTGACCGTCCCGAGCGTGCGATCGCCGGGCTCGGGGAGCGGGTCGGATTTGACGTGATCAACCTCGTCGAGCCGTTTCGACGGGACTATGCCGTCC
>SWDL01000302.1 GCA_005116795.1 Nitrospira sp.
CACCAGCAACGGCGCGGACGACGCCTGGATTGCCCGCTGGAATTCCGACGGCGCGCTGGCATGGGTTCGCCAGATCGGCGGAACGGGTGATGAACGTTTTGGGGAACTGGCCCTTGATACTCTGGGAAACGTGTCTGCCGGGGGGGCTCTTTTTTCACTCACTATTGACATGAATCCGGGGCCGGGAACTGCGACGCACACCAACGCCGGCGGCTACGACATCATGGTCCTGAAGCTGGATCCGGCCGGCAACCATTTGTGGTCCGACACGATGGGAGGAACGTATGACGACCTGATCACTGGCCTTGCCGTTGACCGGTACGGCGCGATTCATCTGAGTGGCAACTTCGGGGGAACCACCGACCTGGATCCGACGGGAGGAGTGCAGCAGCGTGTGTCGGCCGGGTCGAACGACGCGTTTCTTGCCAAATGGGATGTCAACGGCAACTTCGTCTGGGGTCACGCGTGGGGGGGCACTGGCAATGACCGCGCTGAGGCTCTTGTGTTGAGCCCCGACGAACGGACCCTCTACGCGGTCAATTACAATCCGGGAGCGACCGGCAACTCCGTCACGGCCATCGACACCGAGAGCCTTCTCACGAAGGCGACGATAGGGGTGGGGGTGGCTCCTGTCGCCGCGGCGATCACGCCGGACGGCAAATGGCTGTATGTGGCGAACCTGGGACACGATTCGGTCAGCGTGATCGATACGGCATCGAATAAGGCCGTTGCTACGACGAAAGTCGGGCATCGTCCTCGTGTGGTGGCGGTCACGCCGGACGGACGCAGGGTCTATATCGTCAATTCTGAAGGGAGCAGCGTGAGCGTGCTGTCGACGGACAGCAACCAAGTGACGGCGACGATTCCGGTCGGGCTTTATCCCACCTCGACCGCCTTCTCGCGGGATGGGAGCCGTCTCTATATCGCCAATACCAACGACGAAACCTTGTCGGTTATTCTGACGGCGGACAACAAGGTGAAGGCGACCGTGAAGGTCGGCGAGGGACCGACGGCTCTGGCGGTGGATACGCGAGACCGCTTCCTCTATGTCGCCAACAGTGCGTCGAACAGCGTGAGCGTCGTCGATGTCCAGAGCGACGCCGTGAAAGAAACCATTCCTGTGGGTGGGGGCCCTGTCGCCCTCGGCCTCTCTCACAATGACAAGACCCTCTATGTGGTCAATCGACTCAGCGACACCGTGAGTTACATCACGTTGGGGGAGTCCTCTCCGAAGCCGCAGCGTCAAGTCTATGCCGGAAACGCTCCCCAAGGCTTAGCCCTGTCGCCGGACGGATTGCAACTCTATGTGGTCAACCCGAACAGCAACATCGTGACGATTCTCTCATCCACTCCGCCGTCGGAGTAGCAGGCTTTCGAAACACCATCGGTAGTAGATGAGGTAGTAGTAGGATAGGGCAAATTTGAGCAAGGGCAAGAACGAGACACCCGAACGAACAAAGGAGGAATGAAGGATCATGAGACAGATCTCACTCACCAAGCTGAGCCTCGCGACGCTGTGCGCCATGACCATCCTCGCCGGTCTGTCGGTCTATGCCCAGGAAGATGAAGACAAGCCGAGACCTCAGCCTCCCGTCCCTGCCGAGTATCAGAATAAGAAGATGCCGGACGGAGGGTGGACGAATGCGGCCCTGATCGCGATCGGCGAAAAGGTGTTCCAGGAGGGCGTCGAAATCACGACGCCGGACGGCAAGGAAATCCAAAAATGCGCCCAGTGTCATGGGCCGCAGGGAAAGCCCAAGCTCAAGGGCGCCAGAGATTTTCGTGACGCGAGCCGGATCAACAAGTTTGGAGAGTCGTTCTGGTTCTGGCGCGTGTCTGAAGGCGTTCCTGAGACGAAGATGCCGGCTTGGAAGGGCATTCTATCCGAAGAGCAAATCTGGGGCGCCATGGCCTATGAGCATCGCTTCTCACATGGCGCGGAGCCCGCGGTCCATCAGCACGCGGAAATCGTGGGCCTGGGCGGAGAAAAATAGGCGGATGTAAGCCAAGAGCATGTTTTGTGCCACGTATAACGTGGCACAAAACAAATTCATGATTCATTCACTTCTTTCTTGATCGGCGATGTAGTCCAGCTTACAATGCGCCGTTGTTTCGCTGAAATCTGGCGCCGTAGCCGTTCACTATAATAAGAAAGA
>SWDL01000303.1 GCA_005116795.1 Nitrospira sp.
GGGTGGAGGAGGCGATCGCCCGCATGTACCCGAGCGACAAGATTCAAAGTCCGGTGCATCTCAGCATTGGGCAGGAAGCGGTGTCGGTGGGGGTCTGCCTGGCCCTCGGTCTGACAGACCACCTGTATGGAACGTACCGTGGGCACGGCCTCTATATCGCAAAGGGCGGCGATCTGAAGAAGCTCTTTGCGGAGCTGTTCGGGCGTGTGACCGGCTGCGCCAAGGGCCGTGGCGGTTCCATGCACCTGGTCGCGCCGGAGGTCGGACTCATGGGCTGTTCCGCCATCGTGGCAGGGACCATTCCCGTGGCGGTGGGCGATGCGCTGGCGTCGAAAGTTCAGGGGAGCAAGCGGTTGGTGGTGGTGGTGTTCGGGGACGGGGCGGTGGATCAAGGCGTGTTCTTCGAGAGTGTGAACTTCGCCGCCCTGAAGCAGCTTCCCGTGATCTTCGTCTGCGAGAACAACGCCTACGCCATCCATTCGCGCGTCGCCGACCGGCATCGGCAGACGGAACTCTTTCGCTACGGCGAGAGCCTGGGGGTGCCCGGCGAGCGCTGCAACGGCAATGATGTGTTCGGCGTCCTCGGAACAATGGAACGGGCCGTCGCCGACGTCCGGCGGGGCTGCGGGCCGCAGTTGGTGGAGTTCATGACGTACCGGTGGCAGGAGCACGTCGGCCCCAACACGGATCATGCGGAACCCTATCGCGATCCGCGGGACATCGAACGGGCGAGACGCTTCGATCCGCTCAATTGCGCCGAAGGCCGGTTACGGGAGCGGCTGGCGCTGACGGATGACCGGATCGCGGAATGGGAAGCGGACATCCAACGCGACATTGACGAGGCCATCGCCTTTGCGGAGGCGAGCCCCTTCCCTGATCCGGCATCACTCTTCGAAGACTTGTATGAGGAGGCCCCGTCATGCGGCTCGTGACCTATCGCGACGCGCTTCACGCGGCGCTGAGTCAGGCGATGGAAGAGGACCCGACCGTCTGCGTAATGGGGATCGGCGTCGACGATCACAAGGCGGTCTTCGGGAGCACCAAGGATCTGGTGAAGCGGTTCGGCCCGCATCGCGTGTTCGATACGCCGATTGCGGAAGGAGGGATGACCGGCGTCGCCGTCGGGGCGGCCCTCGGCGGCCTCAAGCCCGTGCATATCCATCTCCGGTGCGACTTTCTCTATCTGGCGCTCGATCAACTGCTCAACCTGGCCGCCAAGTGGCGATCGATGTTCGGCGGGCAGATGAGCGTGCCGCTGGTCGTCCGGGCGGTCATCGGGCGAAGTTGGGGGCAGGGGGCGCAGCATTCGCAAAGTCTCCAGTCCTTCATGATGCACGTGCCGGGCATCAAGGTCGCCATGCCGACCACCGCCTACGATGCACAGGGCCTGCTGCTGTCCGCGATCGCCGATCCCAATCCCGTCATTCTGTTGGAGCACCGGCTGCTCTACGAGCTCACAGGCGAAGTGCCCGACGACTGCCGGGCTATTCCATTCGGACAGTCTGTGGTTCGGCGGGAGGGTGACGACGTGACAATCGTCGCCAACTCCTACATGGCGGTGGAAGCCCTCCGCGCGGCGGATGTGCTGAGTGGATACGGAATTCAGGCCGAGGTGGTCGATCCGGTCTCGCTCGTGCCTATGGACGAGGTCACGATCCTCAACTCGGTCCGAAAGACAGGCCGGCTGGTGGTGGTCGATACCAGTTGGGTGACATGCGGAGTGAGCGCCGAGATCGCCGCCCTGGTAGCCGAGAAGGCCTTTGACTCATTGAAAGCACCGGTCAAACGCCTGGGCATGCAGCGGACCGTCTGTCCGGTGAGCAAGCCGCTGGAGCGGGCCTTTTATCCCCACGCAGGAACCATTGTCGCGGAAGTGCTGGATCTGCTGGGTGAGCGACAGCTCGGCGCCGAGGTCCCAGAAACGGTGACGTCATTCAAGGGACCGTTCTGAGTGTGAGAGAAGTTTGAGGTTGGAGGATAGAGGTTGGAGGCAAGGAAACGGGGCTGTTGGAGGCCGAAGCAATCCAGTTTGAGGCCGGAAGCTCCTGCCTCTAACCTCCAACCATCTCGCCTCCAACTCTCTCAAGGAGCAACGAATTGCCACACGCGAGTCATGAGATGATCCGCTATCCCTTAGCGCAAGACACGATCGATCGGGAGGATGTCCGGCGACTGATCCAGTGGCTGGAGACCAATCCCCGGATGACGCAAGGAGTGGTGACTCTGGAATTCGAAGCCCGCTGGAGCCGCTGGCTGGGTGTGGCCGAATCGGTATTCTGTAATTCAGGATCCTCGGCCAATCTCCTCATGTACGCCGCCTTACTTGCCTCGGGCCGGTTGGCGAACAAGAAAGTGATCGTCCCGAGCGTCGGCTGGGTGACGTCGGTGGCTCCCGCGATCCAGTTGGGATTCGACCCCATCATGTGCGAAGCCGACCCTGATACCTTTGCCCTGGATTTGCCTCACTTGGAGTCGTTGCTGGCGCAGCATCGACCGAGCACGGTCATGCTAGTTCAAGTGTTGGGCGTGCCGCATAAGATGGACGCGCTGCTGGCCCTGAAGGCGAGGTATGGATTCATTCTACTGGAGGATGCCTGCGCGGCCATCGGCGCGGCGACGGGAGACCGGAAAGTCGGCGCCTTCGGCGACATGGCGAGCTTCTCGTTCTATTTCGGGCATCAGATGTCCACGATCGAAGGCGGCATGGTCTCAACACCGGACCACGGCTTCGACCAGAACCTCCGGATGATGCGGAGTCATGGATGGAGCAAGGACCTCGATGCCGAGACGCATCGGGCCTTGGTGAAACAGTACGAGGTCGATGATTTTCACGCGCCGTTCGTGTTCTACGAGCCGGGCTACAATCTTCGCTCGACCGATCTGAATGCTTTCCTTGGACTGGCCCAACTGGAGAAGCTGGACTGGATCGTGGCCCGACGGTCGGCGAATCACCATATTTATGAGCGACTACTCGGAGATCGATTCCGGCTGCAGCGTTACGAGTCCCGCGCGCTGGTGTGCAGCATTTCCTGTGGCGTGCTGGCGGACGACCAGGAGCACCGCCGCCGGATCGTCTCGGCTCTTGTCGCGAAGGGGATCGAGACGAGAATTTTCTCGGCCGGCAACCTGGGGTTGCACCCCTTCTGGATGAATCGATACGGGAAGGCGAGTTTTCCGGTCGCGGATCGCATCCACCACACCGGATTCTTCCTGCCGAACCATCCCTCGATGAGTCAGGACGATGTCCGGCACATCGCCGAGGTAGTCCTGGAGGCGGGTCGATGAAGGACCTCCTGGTCACGGGGAGCAACGGCCTGTTGGGCCATGCGGTGCGGGCGCTGTGCCCCACGGCGACGTTCGTCACGCGGGAGGATGCCGACCTGACGAATCTGGAGCAGACCAGGCGTCTCTTTGAGCACGTGCGGCCGAAGGCGGTATTGCATCTGGCTGCGGCGGTGGGTGGCGTGAAGCAAAACGCCGAGCGGGGGGCCGACCTGTTCGCCGTCAACGTGCAAATCAACACGAACGTGCTGGCGACGGCGCAAGCCGCCGGCGTCCAGCGGCTGATCGCCGTCCTGTCTAGTTGCGCGTTCCCGCTCCATCCGGATCGGCCCTCGACGGAAGACGATCTCCATGCCGGGATGCCCTTCCACGGCAACCTGGGCTACGGATTTGCCAAGCGGATGCTGGATGTTCACGTCAGACTGTTGCGGGAAGAGTATGGCTGCAAGTTTTCAACGGTGGCGCCGGTGACCATGTACGGGCCGCACGATGCCTTCGACCCGGAGTCGGGGCATGTCGTCGGGGCCTTGATCCGAAAATGTCATGAGGCGAAGGCGGCGGGGACGCCCTTTGTCGTGTGGGGGACCGGGCAGGCGATCCGTCAGTTCGTGTATGCGCCGGATGTGGCGCAGTGGCTGCTGCGCCATCTGGAGAGCGACCAGGGGCCGGGCACGGTGATTGTGGCGCCGGACGACGGCGTGACGATCTTCGATCTGGCTCATCTGATCGCCCGCGTGATGGAGTATCCCGGCGAGCCGCGGTTCGATCACCGCAAGCCCGAAGGGACGTTGGTCAAGCGGATTCGCAGTCGGCGATCTGAGGCGCCAGGCGGCGGGTTCACGTGTACGCCTCTGGAGCAGGGGCTCCGGGAGACGGTGTCGTGGTTTCTGGAATGTGAGGCGCATCGCGCCGTCGATCGAATCGGACAAGCCGGATCGCGCAAGAGGGACACATGCTCGAGCAGCGCGTAACGGTGCTCATCACCGGAGGAGCCGGGTATATCGGGTCGGTCCTGACGAAGGCCCTCCTGGATCAGGATTGCCGAGTCACCGTGGTGGACAATTTTCTCTACGGGCAAACCAGTTTGCTCGATTGTTGCGCCTTTTCGACGTTCCGCGTGGTGCGGGGCGACTGCCGGGACGAGCGGACGATGGCGCCGTTGGTCCGGGAGGCCGATGTCATCATCCCGCTGGCGGCGATTGTCGGCGCGCCGGCATGCGAGCAGGACCGGATCGCCGCCGAGACAACGAACCGTGACGCCGTGGCGCTGTTGTGCCGCCTGAGCAGTTCCACGCAGCGCATCCTCTTTCCGATGACCAACAGCGGGTACGGCATCGGTGAGCAGGGGATCTTCTGCACCGAAGACAGCCCGCTCCGTCCGATTTCGCTTTACGGCCGGACCAAAGTCGAGGCGGAACAGAGGCTGCTCGATCGCGGGAACACCATCACGTTTCGCCTCGCGACCGTCTTCGGTGTCTCACCTCGAATGCGCCTCGATCTCTTGGTCAACGATTTCGTCTATCGGGCGGTCCATGACCGGGCCGTCGTGGTGTTTGAGGGCCATTGCAAGCGGAACTACATCCACATCCGCGATGTCGTCAAAGCCTTTCTCCACGGGTTGAAGCATTTCGACGTGATGAAAGGACATCCCTATAACGTCGGGCTCGATGAGGCGAATCTGAACAAGATTGAACTCTGCCGCGCGATTCAACAGATTGTGCCGCAGTTCGTTTTTACGGAGGCCCCGATCGGGGAGGATCCGGACAAGCGCGACTATATCGTCTCGAACGCCAGGATCCTGGCGACGGGATATACGCCGGAATGGTCGATCGAACGCGGCATTCGAGAACTCGTGAAGGCGTATGACATCGTGGGTAAGAGCGTGCATGGGAACGTGTAAAGAAAGTATCTCGTATCTCGTTGTTCGTAACTCGTCGTTCGTATCTCGTCCGACGAAGAGACAGTCCTCACGAGAGACGAATTCACGAGCGACGAGCGACGAGATACGAACGACGAGGTCTCTGAGACGATCATCAGCCGAACACCGTTTAGGATGTCGTTTTTCGGAGGCGGGACGGACTATCCCGTCTGGTATCGCGAGCATGGCGGGATGGCGCTTGCCGCTGCGATCGACAAGTATTGCTACATCTCCTGCCGGTACCTCCCTCCGTTCTTCGACCATAAGAGCCGGATTCTGTACTCCAAGGTCGAGATGGTTTCCGACAATCGCGACATCGAGCATCCGTCAGTGCGTGCCTGTCTCGGCGAGATGAAAGTCACAGAGGGGATCGAGATTCACCATGACGGGGATCTGCCGGCCCGCACAGGTCTCGGGTCGAGTTCATCGTTTACGGTCGGCTTGCTGCATGCGTTGTATGCCCTCAAGGGCGTCATGCCGACCGCCATGCGCCTGTCTCAGCAGGCGATTCGCGTCGAGCAAGACATCTTGCGCGAGCATGTGGGCTGCCAGGATCAGGTGACGGCGGCCTTCGGCGGCCTCAATCGTCTGCAATTCTCTCAAAATGATGAGATCCGCGTCATGCCCTTGATTGTCAGCCAGGCGCGGGTGGGTTCACGGGATTCGTCCGGACCGCCTCCGAGATCGCGAAAGAGCAGATCGAGCGGACGAAGACCAAGACCGCAGCACTCACGACCTTGGGTCAGATGGTGGACGAGGGGATCGCGATCCTGACGGGACCCGACAGTCTTGTTCGCTTCGGACGGCTGTTGCATGAGGCGTGGGAACTGAAGCGCAGCCTGAGCACACGGATTACCACTCCCACGATCGACGCGATGTACGCGGCGGCCTGCCGAGCCGGGGCTCTCGGCGGCAAGCTGCTCGGGGCGGGCGGCGGCGGATTCCTGCTGCTCTTCGCCAAGCCGGAGGACCATCGCCGGATTCGCGCGGCTTTGCCGGGGTGCCTGAACGTGCCGTTCCGATTCGACTACCAGGGGAGTCAAATCATGGTGTATCAGCCTGATGCACTACCGATGATCGAGGAGCCGGCGGCCGTCGCCATGGATCATGACGATCTCGCGAGTTATGCCGCAGCCCTGAGCCAAGCTGGACGATAGGCCTATGCCGTCTCGACCACTCGATGTCGTCTTCCTGAGTCCGGGCCACCATCGGGCGATCTATCAGGGCCTGGCGGGAACCCATGCGGCGCTGGAGCCGCCCATCTGGGCGGGGCTCCTGGCCAACGCCGTGCGAGATCAGGGGTATGGGGTGTCTCTGATCGATCAGGAGGCCGAAGGTATGACCGTCGAGCAGGTGGCCCTCCAGGCGATGGAGCTTCGCCCCCGTCTGATCGCGGTCGTGGTGTACGGGCAACAACCGTCGGCTTCTACGCAGACGATGACGGCGGCTCAGGAGGTCTGCGCGCGCGTGCGGGCCGGCGCCTATGACGGGAAGGTGATCGTGGTCGGCGGACATCCCTCTGCGCTGCCCGCACGGACCTTGGAGGACACGGAGACCGATTTTGTCTGCCAGGGCGAAGGGCTGACCACCCTCTTGGGCCTTCTCCAAGTCGGGGACCTCGACGATCCCGCAAGCCTTCGGTCCGTGCCGGGTCTCTGGTTTCGGGAAGACGGCCGTTCGATCAATGCAACCTCGGCGGCGACGATACCGGAGTCGGATCTGACCCGCGTCCTGCCCGGGATGGCTTGGGATTTACTGCCGATGGTCGCCTATCGGGCACACAATTGGCATTGCTTCGATCATCTCGACCGTCGCCGACCCTATGCCTCGATCTATACCAGCCTGGGCTGTCCGTATCGTTGCAGTTTTTGCTGCGTCAACGCGCCCTTCGGGAAACCGTCACTCCGCCTGTGGTCGCCCGAGTTCGTCATCACCGAACTGGAGACGCTCGCATCCGTCTATGGGATCACGAACCTCAAGATTGCGGACGAGATGTTTGTCTTGAACGAGCGCCATGTCTCCCGTCTCTGCGATCTGATCATCGAGCGGGGCTACCGGTTCAACATCTGGGCCTATGCGCGAGTGGATTCGGTGCAGGATCATCTCTTGGAGCGGATGAAGCGGGCGGGCATCAACTGGCTCTGCCTCGGCATTGAATCAAAGAGTCGCTACGTGCGTGACGGCGTCCTGAAGGGCCGCTACGGGGAACAGGAGATCGTCGACGTGGTGCGCCGGATCAAGGCGGCGGGGATCCACGTCATGGGGAATTACATCTTCGGGTTGCCCGACGATGATGACACCTCCATGCAGGAAACCCTCGACCTGGCGTTGGAGCTCAACTGCGAGATGGCCAATTTCTATTCAGCCATGGCCTATCCCGGGTCTCCGCTGTACGCCCTGGCTGTGAAGGAAGGCTGGCTCTTGCCGGAACAGTGGGACCACTATTCCCAACATGCCTACGAGACTCTGCCTCTGCCGACCAAGCATCTGGCCGGCGGGGAAGTCCTGTCGTTCCGCGATTGGGCCTGGCAGCAGTACTTTACCAATTCAGGATATTTGTCGATGATCCGCCAGAAGTTCGGGCAGCGCGTGGTCGATCATCTTCATGAATTGACGAGGATCACCTTGCCGCGCCGTCATGCGGCGCCGCGACAGTGGGAGTTACGAGAGGACGCCCATGCCTAACGCCGAATTAAGGAAGGTGCCTCGTCCTCTTGAAGTGCGACGGCACGACATCAGCTACCCCTCGGCTGAAGCGGCCTTTGCGCAGGGCGATTACTTCTATGCGGCGACTCATGCCGGGGACGATCGGCTGCTCAAGGGATCGGCGCTGATCTTGATGGGCCACTACGAGGGTGGACTGCCGCTGCTGGAGCGCTTGGAAGACGCCACAGCGTCCTACTACCGAGCGGTGGCCCTGTGGGGATATGGCGAAGACGGGGACGCGTTGTCGTGGGTGCGGCACGGGCTACGGCAATCGGACGTCGGCCCGGCCATCCGAGTACGTCTGTCGGAACTCCAACACCTGATCGAAGGGGGACCCATTCGCGTGCTGGTGCAGGCCCGCAATGCGGCCCCGCCCTCCTCCTTCGGGATCGTGTCGGCCATGAAGCGCGCCCGCGGGTTCGAGGTGCTCTCGGTCGGCTATCAGCATTCCGACGACCGGCGCATCGAACCCTATGTCGAACTGGATGCGGTCTTGAAGACGCTTCCGTCCGGCTGGTCGCCGCACTTTTTCCATTGCTATCAGGTCGACAGCAATCTGATGCCGAGCGGTATGGAACGGGCGCCATTCCCGGTTCTGGGGTACGTGTCGGATTACGACACCCGTGTGCACACCTGTTACTACCGCTCACGTCTGTGTGATGCGATGGTGGTGGCGGGAGGGATCGACCATTACGAGGTGAGTCGCGGGTTTGGGATTCCGTCGGTCGTGTTTCCCAAGGTAGTCGGCATCCATGCCCAGGCCTTCGCAGAAGCGGACCCGTCGCGGAAAGACCAGGATCTGTTTTGCTCCGGGACCACCATGACCTTCTATCAGAACGACAAGGGGACCCTCATCTACCGGCTCACGCAATTGGGAGACCGGTATCGCATTCACCTCCAACAGGGATTTCTCGATGCGACCCGATATGTCGGCGAAGTGGCGCGCGCCAAGATGGTGTTTAGCTTTGTGCGGAGGCAGCCTGTCTGGTCGTCTCGATGCCTTGAAGC
>SWDL01000384.1 GCA_005116795.1 Nitrospira sp.
AGAACGGATTGTCCGCTCGCCCGGCGCTTCCGCACTATGAGAAGGTGGCCATCGTAGGGGCTCGCGCCTGTGACCTCGCCGGGCTCGCCATCCAGGATCAGATTTTTCTCAAAGACGCCTATCGTGATCCCTACTATCAGGCCCGCCGTGAAGGCCTCTTTCTGGTCGCGGTGAACTGCACGAGGGCGCTTGCGACCTGTTTTTGCGCGTCGATGGAGACCGGACCTCGCGCCGTCAGTGGCTTCGATCTGGCGCTGACCGAATTGGATGAGGTGTTTCTGGTGGAGGCAGGCAGTGCGGCGGGCGAGGAGGTGGTGGGTGAGCTGTCGCTCGCGCCGGCCTCGACCACGCAGGTTCGTGAGGCCGAACAGCAGATTCAGGCGTGTGCCAATAGTCAGACCAGGCGCCTCGACACCTCGCACCTTCCTCAGGCCCTCTATGACGCCCATGAGCATCCGCGGTGGGACGACGTGGCGGCGCGTTGCCTGGCCTGCGGGAACTGCACGATGGTCTGCCCGACTTGCTTCTGCCATACCGTTGAGGAGACGCCGGACCTCACGCAACAACGCGCCGAGCACAGCAGATTGTGGGATTCCTGCTTTACGCAGGACCACGGCTATATCCACGGGAAGAATATCCGTCCAACGATCAAAGACCGGTATCGCATGTGGCTCACGCACAAGCTGGCTTCGTGGATCGATCAATTCGGAACATCGGGCTGCGTGGGCTGTGGGCGCTGCATCACGTGGTGCCCGGTGGGGATTGACCTGACCGAAGAGCTGCCGGCTCTGCTGGAGCGCCCTACGGGAAAGGCAGATCGAGGTTGAGGCTGAGGCTGCCCTGCATGATTCATGAAGACTTCTCCTGCACCTGCGTCTATGCCGCTGGGCACCCGTTGCTCTTTTGCTGCCATGGGTCGAACGCGACGCCCCGTCATGAATAATGCGGTCTAGGAGAAATGGAGCCATGATGTCCTCCGCAGCGGCCGCCGGAAACCCCTGGGCCAACCCCTATCTGATCCAGTCGGCCACCATTGTGGAGAAGATCCGAGAAGCGGAAGATATTGACACCTATCGCTTGCGCTTCGTCGATGAGCAGGTGCGGCGAAGCTATCGGTTCGCGGCCGGGCAGTTCAATATGGTCTATCTGTTCGGGGTCGGCGAGGTGGCGATTTCGATCGTCTCGGACCCGGATGAGCCGGAGTCCCTGGACCACACTATTCGCGTCGTGGGGCGAGTCACCAAGGCAATTGCCGATCTGAAGCCCGGCGATGTATTGGGCATCAGAGGCCCCTTCCCGGAGCGCTCCAGCGCGCAGGCACGAGGGACGCTTCACGAAGGGTTCTGAAGGGACACGTATCGTGGATCTGCAGAAGGATCACAAAAAGCCTCGTCGCCCCCGGCTCGGCGTCTTCAAGTTCGCCTCCTGCGACGGCTGTCAACTCAGCATCTTGAATTTGGAGGATGACCTGCTCGCTCTAGGGCAGGCGCTGGACATCGCCTACTTTCCTGAAGCCTCCAGCGACATGAGGGAAGGTCCCTACGACATCGCGTTGGTCGAAGGCTCTATCACCACGCCGGAGGATGCACATCGGATTCTGTCCGTGCGAGAGCAAGCCACGGTGTTGATCACGATCGGCGCCTGCGCCACGGCCGGCGGGATTCAAGCGTTGCGCAACTGGGCAGACGTCGAAGCCTTCAAGCGAGTGGTCTATCCGAGTCCCCAGTACATCCAGAGCCTCAGCACCTCGACGCCGATCTCGGAACATGTGCGGGTCGATTTTGAATTGTGGGGCTGTCCGATCGATAAAGAACAATTGCTCCGGGTGCTCACCGATCTGTTAGCCGGTGTTCAACCACGCCTGCCGACGCACAGCGTGTGCATCGAATGTAAACGCCGGGGGAATGTCTGCGTGATGGTTGCCAAGGGGATCCCCTGTCTCGGGCCGGTGACGCGCACCGGGTGCGGCGCGATTTGTCCGAGCATGGGCCGGGACTGTTATGGTTGCTTCGGCCCGGCCGAAGGGGCGCATGAAGGTCCCGGACTCCCTCCGAATACGGCCTCGCTGGCCAAAGAGTTTCACCGGGGCCTCCAGCTCATTCCCGCCGAGGTGCTGCGCCGTTTCCGCGGCATCAACGGCTCAGTAAGACCGTTCCGGGAGGAGAGCGAGGTGTGGGAACGCGATGAAGCGTAAGGCGAGGAGCGTTAGTCGTGGAACAACATTCGCCGACCGGATGTGTATGCCATGAGTGAGTCAAAAGGAACCAACACGAGGACCATCGCGGTCGATATGATCGCGCGCGTCGAAGGCGAAGGCGCGCTCCGTGTCACCGTGAAAGACGGCACCGTCCAGGACGTAGAACTCAGAATCTTCGAGCCACCCAGGTTTTTTGAGGCATTCTTGCAAGGGCGGCATTACAGCGAAGTGCCGGACATCGTCGCGCGGATCTGCGGCATCTGTCCCGTGGCGTATCAGATGAGCGCCGTCCATGCGCTCGAACAGATTTTTGGCTTGCAAGTCGACGGTGCACTGCGTGACCTGCGGCGGCTCATCTACTGCGGCGAATGGATCGAGAGCCATACGCTCCACGTCTATATGCTCCACGCGCCGGACTTTCTCGGCTATGCCAGCGCGATCGCGATGGCCAAAGACCATCCGGAGATGGTGACCCGTGGCCTGCGACTGAAGAAAGCCGGCAATGCCCTGATGACGTTGCTGGGCGGCCGCTCCGTGCATCCGGTCTCGGTGAAGGTCGGTGGGTTTTCGCGCGTGCCGTTGCGGCGCGAGCTGGAGGGTCTGAAAGAGGAACTCTTGTGGGCGCGTGACGCGGCGGTGGAGACCGTCCGATGGGTGGCGGGGTTCGATTTTCCTGATTTTGCCCAGGACTATACCTTCGTCGCACTCCGTCCTTCCGATGAGTATCCCTTCAATGAGGGACCGATCGCGTCCAGTGGCGGCGTGAATATTTCCGCAGTGGAGTTCGAGCAACATTTCAGGGAAGAACAGGTGTCCTATTCCACGGCACTCCAGTGCAGTTTCAACGGGGCCGGCTATTTGGCCGGCCCATTGGCGCGGCTGAACCTCAACGCGGACCGGCTCTCTCCCATGGCCAAACAGACCCTGGCCGACACCGGGTTGGCGTTGCCCCTGCGCAATCCCTTTCACGCGATCGTGGCCCGCTCTGTTGAAATCCTGTATGCGATCGAGGAGACGCTGCGGATCATCGACAGCTACGAGCCGCCACCCAGTCCATCGGTCCCCGTGACAGTGCGCGCCGGTACCGGTATGGCCTGCACCGAAGCGCCGCGAGGAATTCTCTATCATCGATATCGGGTGGATGGTGACGGTCTGATTCGCGAAGCCAAGATCGTTCCGCCCACCTCGCAGAACCAGCGGCGGATCGAAGAGGACCTTCGCGCGTATATGCCTCGCGTGTTGGATCTCCCGAACAAGCAAGCCGCCTTGGGATGCGAAAAAGTCATCCGGTGCTATGACCCCTGCATCTCCTGCGCAACGCATTTCTTGAAGTTGGACATACAACGTGACGGGTGAGGCATGAGAAGTATTGGAGCACGACATCCCGTTCGCATCATCGGGCTCGGCAATCTGTTCAGAGGTGATGATGCGGCGGGGCTGCTGGCCGCGCGGCGGCTGAAAGACCTGGTGGGGGACCGTGCCGAAGTGATCGAAGCGGAGTTGGCCGGTCTCGACGTGCTGGACTTGATGGCAGGGGCTCCAGCCGTCTTCTTGATCGATGCGGCAAGGAGTGGCCGGCCTGCGGGAACCATCCATCGTCTCGATGCGTCCGCCGGTCCGATCTCAGGAGACCTGTTCCCGCATTCGACGCACGTTCTCAATGCGGTAGACGCGATTGAGCTGGGCCGTACGCTGGGCCTCCTTCCGCCTTGCGTGATCGTGTACGGCGTGGAAGTCGGTGACACCACGGCCGGCAGCGCTCTGTCTCCGGCGGTTGCCGGAGCATTGGGTCAGGTTGTCGAGCGAGTCTTGCGTGAGTTGGAGGGGATCACGTGCACGAGTGGCAGTTGATGGCTCAGGTGGTCAAGATGGTGGAGGAGGCGCTCCGCCGGGCTCCCTGTTCGAAGCCTTCGGTCGTGAGGCTCAAGGTCAGTATGCAGTCTCATTTTTTCGAGCACGATGAGGCGACGTTGCAGTCGGTCTTTGCTGCTGCCGCAGAGGGGACTGTTGCTGAGCGGGCCGCTCTGGAGATTCTGCCGGTTCCCGTCACTGCCCGATGCCGGCTGTGCGGGACTTTCTGCGAGATGACTGAGCTGCTGCAATGTTGCCCGCGTTGCGGGTCGGCAAGCTTGGACGTGGAGGAGGTCCCCGAAGTGGTGCTTCACGAGGTGGTGGTGGAGGAATGAAACAAGAGACCGTGGTTCGCCTGCGTGTCACCGTCGAAGGAACGGTCCAGGGGGTCGGATTCAGGCCGTTTGTCTTCCGTGTCGCGCAACAACTTGGAGTAGCCGGATGGGTCACGAACAGCTCTCACGGCGCGCTGCTGGAACTGGAGGGACCGGTTGCTGTGGTGGAGACCTTTCTAGAACGGATGCAGACGGAGGCGCCGGCTGCGGCGAAGGTGGATCGGCTGGCCGTAGAATCTGCGAGTCCGACAGGGGAGACCGCCTTCGGGATTCGGACCAGCGAAGGTGCGGGTGTGCGGCGTCTGGTGGCGCCACCGGATCTCGCGACTTGTGCCGATTGTCTGCGTGAGCTGAACGATCCGATGGATCGGCGTTTCCGCTATCCCTTTCTGACCTGCACCCAATGTGGCCCACGCTTCAGCCTCATCACGGACATTCCCTATGATCGCGCCAACACGACGATGAGCCGGTTCCCGCTTTGCCGGGATTGCCGGGCAGAATATGAGGACCCCACGAATCGTCGCTTCCACGCCGAACCGATCGCCTGTCCGGTTTGTGGCCCTCGATTAGCGTTGTGGGATGTTCAGGGGCACGAGGTGGCTCGTGACCAGGAGGCCTTGCAGCAGGCCTGCGAGATCATCCGGAGAGGCGGGGTCCTCGCGGTCAAGGGAGTCGGCGGATTTCAGCTTTGGGTGGATGCCCGTTCGGACGCAGCCGTGCAACGGTTGCGCCTACGCAAGACGAGACCGGAGAAACCTTTCGCGGTCTTGTTTCCATCTGTTTCCGCTGTTCGGGAATCATGCCGTCTTACTCCGGAAGAAGAGGGCTTGCTGCTCTCTCCGGAAGCGCCGATCGTGTTGCTGCGACAGCGCGAACCGTCAGGGCTGGCCCGGTCGGTGTCGCCCGACAATCCCTATGTCGGCGCCATGGTGCCGTGCAGCCCGCTCCACCATCTATTGATGACGGAGTTGCAAGGTCCGGCGGTGGCCACCAGCGGCAATCGCTCCGACGAACCCATCGTGATCGATGAACAAGAGGCGCTCGTTCGGCTCGCCGGGATCGCGGATGCATTCTTGGTTCACGATCGAGCGATTACACGGCCGGTCGATGATTCGGTCGTGCGTGTGGTGGAGGGCGAAACGCTGATACTCCGGCGAGCAAGAGGCTATGTGCCTCGGTCGATCAGAGTGAATGCTTCCCTCACGAACGGGAGCGCGATGGTCCCGATTCTCGCGGTCGGGGGCCATCTCAAGAACACGATTGCACTGACGTCCGGCGATCAGGTCATGCTGAGCCAGCACCTTGGCGATCTGTCCACGCTGGAGGCCTTCGAGGCGTTTCGCCGCGCCGTCGATGATCTGCAACGGCTGCTCGACGTACAGCCCCAACTGGTGGCCTGCGATCTCCACCCCGACTATCGGTCAACCATCTTCGCGCAGGTATTCGCCGAGCGACATGCGATCCCGCTCGTTCGGGTCCAACATCATCATGCCCATGTCGCCGCCTGCATGGCCGAGCACAACTTGGATGGCGAGGTGTTGGGCGTGGTTTGGGACGGGGCGGGCTATGGCTCCGACGGCGCGATCTGGGGAGGTGAATTTCTGATCGCGGGGTATCAAGGCTTTCGACGTCTCGCCCATCTTCGACCGTTCCGCTTGCCGGGCGGAGAAACGGCCATGCGTAAACCCTGGCGCAGTGCCTTCTCGGTCCTGTGGGAGATCTATGGAGAGAGGAGAGCCGGTGAAGAGTGTGCTGCCCGGCAATGTGTGAAAGGGGAAACCGACGCGCTTTTGGTCCTCTTGAGAAAAGGTCTTGCTTCTCCCTGGACCACCAGCATGGGAAGACTCTTCGACGCCGTGTCGTCGCTTGCCGGCTTGTGTGATGAAGCCAGTTTTGAAGGGCAGGCGGCCATGGCCCTGGAGTTTGCGGCGGAACGGTATGAAAAGACTGCCCCTGGTGATGAAACGGGCTACCAGTTCGCCGTTACACGAGGTGAGGACCACCAGGCTATGTGGGTGGCCGACTGGCGACCGCTGATCGAGTCTCTTATAAAGGAGAGGCGTGAAGCCAGCAGTCCCGAGCGGATTGCCTATCGGTTCCATCTCGGGCTGGCCGATCTCATCTGCCGGATTGCAGAACAAGCCGCGTTGCCACGGGTGGTGCTGACCGGCGGATGCTTCCAGAACGCCCTGTTGCTCCGGCTCGTCCGTCGCCGGTTAGAGCGGGTAGGTTTTATCGTCTATAGCCATCGGCTGGCGCCGCCAAACGACGGGGGGTTGTCCTTAGGGCAGGCCGTGGTCGCGGCGCATCAGGTGGAAAACAGTCGGTCCCCCTCTATATCAAGGTAGGAGAAATGTGCCTGGCTGTACCGGGACAGGTTGTGGCGATCCAGGATGATCCGTTGAGGACGGCCACCGTCTCGTTCGGGGGTATCGCCAAGGAGGTCTCGCTGGCGCTGGTTCCCGATGCGACAGTCGGCGACTATGTGATCGTCCATGTCGGCTTTGCCATCAGCAAACTGGATGAAGAGGCGGCGCGACGAACGCTGGAATTGATGGCTCAACTCGATAGGGGAGAGGCAAGAGGCCAGGGGCGATAGGCAAGGTCAAGAGACATGGCCCTGTGCCTCAAGCCACTCGCCTCATGCCGAGGCAGCGATGAAATACGTTGACGAGTACCGAGATCGCACACTTGCGGCGACGTTAGCGGAGCGCATCAACAAGACGGTGCGCCGGCCATGGACAATCATGGAAGTCTGCGGCGGGCAAACCCATGCGATTGTGCGGTTCGGCCTCGATGCCCTGTTGCCGTCGAACCTCACCCTGGTGCATGGGCCGGGCTGTCCGGTCTGTGTCACGCCAATCGGCCTCATCGATCAGGCGCTCCAGCTCGCGTCGTTGCCACGAGTGATTTTCTGCTCCTTCGGGGACATGCTGCGCGTCCCTGGCTCGCAGGGAACTCTGTTCGACGTCAAGGCTGCCGGGGGAGATGTGCGCATCGTCTATTCGCCGCTGGATGCGCTGGAGTTGGCCCGCGCGAACCCTGACCGAGAGGTCGTGTGTTTTGCGGTGGGGTTTGAGACGACCGCGCCGGCCTATGCGATGGCGGCGATCCAGGCGCGGTCTCTGGGTCTCACCAACTTCAGTCTGCTCGCGGCCCATGTGCTTGTGCCGCCGGCCATGGAAGCCATCCTGTCCGCTCCCGGTTGTCGCGTGCAGGGATTTTTGGCGGCCGGTCATGTCTGTACCGTCATGGGCTATGCGGAGTACGAAGACTTGGTGCGACGCTATCGCGTACCCATCGTGGTCACGGGGTTCGAGCCGATCGACATCCTGGAAGGGATTGCGATGTTGGTTCGCCAATTGGAAGAAGGACGGGCGGTCGTCGAGAACCAGTATACGAGATCTGTGCGTCGGGAGGGCAACGTGGCGGCGCAAGCGGCCGTGCGAGAAGTCTTTGAACCAACGTTGCGCGCGTGGCGCGGCATCGGCGACATTCCTCACAGCGGCCTGAGACTCACAGCGGCCTATGCCGACTTCGATGCGGCGGTGCGATTTCGTGACGCCCTCGCTCAAGCCGGTCCGGTGGGCGGAGAAGATCCCGACTGTCGGAGCGGTCTGGTGCTGCAGGGCTTGCTCAAACCGCCCGACTGTGCGGCCTTCGGCAGCCGCTGCACGCCGGAGCGGCCGTTAGGCGCGCCGATGGTGTCGAGTGAAGGGGCCTGCGCGGCCTATTATCGGTATCGAAGCCACGTGAAACGTAAAGCGTGAAGCGTATCTCGCTGAGCGATTGACGATTGATCCATTGCGCCATTGAATCAATGGTCCGATGAAACAATGAATCAATCGAGGAAACCGCCCTGCGCTTCACGAGAGACGAGGCCAGATCCATGGGTGACAACAAATTCTTTGAACCAGAGTGTCCGCTGCCGACGTTCGAGAAAAAGACGATCCTGCTGGCGCATGGCGGTGGCGGACGGCTCATGCAGGAGTTGATTCGCGGGGTATTCCTCCGTTCGTTCGACAACGCGTTGCTCCGCCGGCTCCATGACGGCGCGACGTTCCCGGTCGAGAAGGGCACCCTCGCCTTCACCACGGATTCCTACGTCGTGTCTCCATGGTTCTTCCCAGGCGGGGATATCGGGAGCTTGGCCGTGCACGGGACGATCAATGACCTCGCGATGTGTGGCGCCATGCCGCTGTATCTGAGTGCTGGGTTTATCCTGGAAGAAGGCCTCAGCATGGAGACGCTGCGGAACGTGGTGGAGTCCATGGCCAAGGCGGCGGAAGAGGCGGGGGTGCAGATCGTCACCAGGGATACGACCCACCTGGTGGCTTCGACGGCCACCACGTCGTATGCCATTGAGCGGGCCGCCGCCGGATGGATCGCCAGCTTCACCTCGGGCGAGGGCTTCGTCTGCCGTTTCCGCGGGCCCGGCGTGGTGTACATCCAAAGCCGCAATCCCGGCGGATTCGGCGCTTGGATCCGACAATTCATCCCGGTCTCCGAGTAAGCCGCCTCTTGAATCATTGTGAGAGTGGCGCAGTGAGTCAATGACCCAATTCCTCCCCAATGCGCTCTGTTACGGCGAGGGGTTTCCGGGCGCCGGAGGCCCCTGTCATCTTGAGGTCACGCCGGACGGACTGTGGTTCCGACTCTCGGAGGCTCCGGCTGAGCTGATCCTGTACGGCATGCTCTCCGTCAGAGCGGGCGGGTTCGACCACGACCATCTGGTGCTGACCTGGGCGCATCCCGCCGGCACACGCACGCTGTACTTCAAGGACCCTGCCGCGATTCTGGCCTTCCGGCGCGCGGCTCCGTCAGTGCTCGCGGCGGAGTTCGAACGGACCGCCCGGCGCGTGAGACAGGCGCGGAGCCGCCGGCGTGGGTGGCTCCTTGCCGGCGCGGGGTCGGTCGTCGGCCTCATGCTGTTCCTCTGGTTCGGCTCGGATCTGCTGGCGCGAAGCGCGGCCCGGCACGTGCCGATCGAGTGGGAACGCCAGATCGGCGAGGCCGCTCGCGCCGACTTTCTTCGCAACCAGGCCGTGCTCAAGGATGGCCCCGCGGTCATGGCCGTCCAGGAGATGACCAAACGGCTAAGCGATCAGATTCCGGAGAATCCGTACCGGTTCGACGTGACGGTGGTCCGAAGCGACACCGTGAACGCCTTCGCCCTGCCGGGAGGCTACGTGGTCGTGTTCACCGGGCTCATGAAGAAGGCGGAGAGCCCCGAGGAAGTCGCGGGCGTCCTGGCCCACGAGCTCAATCATGTCGTGCAGCGGCATGCGATGGAACGGATCGTCAAGACGCTGGGGCTCGTGGCGATCGCCTCGATTGTCTTCGGCAATCAGGAAGGGCTGGTCGGCCTGGCCAAACAGCTTGGGATCGAACTGCTGACGCTCAAGTTCGGCCGGGAGCAGGAAACGGAAGCAGATGTGACAGGAATCCGGCTGGTGCACCGGGCCAAGATCCCCCCCGACGGGATGATTCGCTTTTTCGAGAAGCTTTCGGAATCCGACAAGCTGCACGTGGAACTGCTCTCCACCCATCCGATGAGCACGGCTCGGGCGGAGCGTCTGAAGCAAGAACTGGCGTCGCTCCCCAAACAGGAGCCGGTGCCGTTCTCCTTCGAATGGACAACGCTCCGCGCCTCCCTTGAGCCGGAAGCCCCCCCAAGCCCGAAATGACCCGCCTCTTCCGCTTCGGTGTCTCGGCTGTGCAGTAGAAGCCTTCATACATAGTGCGGGCGAAGACGCTTTGTAGAATCAGAGGGGAGGATCTTGTAGAGATGACGTCCTCAGTTCGCATACGCTGTCTCTGTCTGCTCTTCATGGCACAGCTTCTGCCCTCGGCCTGTGGGACGAGTCTGCCGGCCGAAGAGCCCTCGCTCACGACTGAAATCCAACTCCTGAGGAAAGTCGGACAAGAGCTCGCGGATGCCGAACGGCAACTTGAGACAGGCCTGCCGATCTTGCGAGATCACCGAGGCATCCCGCTCAAGAAGGAAGTCCTCGAAGCCAAGATCCAGGACGCGCGCGCCGTTGAGCAAAGCCCGAGCGCCACAGCGGCCCTACGGCAGACCGTGAGGCGAGCCTATCTTGAACGGCAGCGGTCCTACCTCGAGATCGACCTCGATCGCGCCACGGCTCGGGGCGATGCGTACGCCGAACGACGAACCCTCCGATTGCTGGAAGAGAATCAGGATGAAATCAACAAGCTTCCCGTTTCATGAAGGAATCACCCTCTCTCCTCTTGTTCAGGTCCATGTCAACGATTGATTCCCTCCCCCTTGTCCTGGGCGGGTGGGAATGTGTAAGCTGCTCCACAGAGGCATTGCGGAGCGACCGGTCCGTGCTGAGGGAACGCCATCTGAGCGTGGAGGGTTGCCGGTCGAGGCGGCCCCGCCGACACAAGGAGCGAGCCACCGATGCGTCATTGGTTGATCAGCATGATGGCGGGGATGGGCATCGCCCTCTTCGCCGGCGTGGTGTTCGGCGGACCGTCATTGAACGGCTTCGATCTTTCGAAGCACAGCGTGCCGACGGACCAGATTCTCTCCGGAGGCCCGGGGAAAGACGGCATCCCGGCTCTCCTTACACCCCTGTTCGTGTCGGCGTCCGACGCCGCCTTCCTCAACGATCAGGACCGCGTCCTGGGACTTCACCAGGGACAGGAATCAAAGGCCTATCCCATCAAGATTCTGAACTGGCACGAGATCGTCAACGACAAGATCGGCGGGAAACCCGTGGTCGTGACCTATTGCCCGCTCTGCGGGACCGGCATCGGGTTTGACCCCCTTGCCGGGGGCCGGACGCTGACCTTCGGCGTCTCCGGACTCCTGTACCAGAGCGACCTGGTCATGTATGACCACGAGACCGAGAGCCTGTGGTCGCAAATCTCCATGGACGCCATCGCCGGTCCTCTCACTGGGGCCAAGCTGTCCCAGCTCTATCTCACACACACCACGTGGGGAGTGTGGCGGGCCGAACATCCGACGACGCTCGTCCTCTCCACCAAGACCGGACATAGCCGCAATTATGATCGCGACCCCTACCTCGGCTATGCCGAGAGCCCTGAGCTGATGTTTGCCCCCAACCGGCGTGCTCCTTCCTATCATACGAAGGAATGGGTGCTCGGACTCGAGGTGAAGGGAACGTTCAAGGCCTATCCCTTCGCCGAACTGAAGAAACGGACCGGCCCCTTGACCGACCAGGTCAACGGACAAAAAATCAGGATTCTCTACAATCCGGCGACGCAGAGCGCCGTTGCGACCGATCTGGACGGAAAGCCGATTCCCTCGGTCATGGCCTTCTGGTTCGCCTGGTACGCCTTTCACCCAGACACGCAGATCTTTAAGGTCGGCACGTAAGGACGACGCAGGGCTCCAGAGGTGTCCGACATGACATCAGGAATCGGGTGTCTGCGCCATGGGGGCACCCGGGCTTTCAGGCCGGGTGCCCCCGCGTGGTTGACCCTGGGCGCAATGCTCCGGCCGGTCTCAGCGAGATCGAGACTCCTGTCTTATCTTACGGCGTGTTACTATCTTGCACGGCATTGACGGACAGGGTGGCGGAAAATTTTTCGCCGCTCAAGGTGTGGAGCGCGACTGCGTTTCCGGTAAAGGTCACGGTGGCCGAGTTGGTCGCGGCCACGTTATTGGAAAATTGCATGACCGAAATGGCATAAGGCCTGCCATCGATCGGACCGGTCAAGACGCCGCCATGCTCTTTACCCGGTTCTTTCTCCGCGTGGTATTCATGAAACACCACCACCTCCACCGGCTTGCTCGCGGTATAGGTGACCACTCCTCTGTAGGTCTGGCCTTTGACAGGAGGCAGCACCATGGCCATCTGATGAGCCGCATGTCCTGGAATGGGATCAATGATCGAGACGACGCTCATTTGCTTGACGATGCGGGTCCCCTCTTTCGATTCGGCTCGGGCGTCCGATAGGAACACTCCTCCGGCGATCCAGGCGAGGCCCACGATGCCGAGGCACAGGTCGATGACGGTTCTCTTAAACATTGCACACCTCCCGTTGTTGTGAACGATGTTGCCGGCCGACCCGCACAACCATCACACTCACAATAGGTTCAGCCCATGATTCAGTCAATAACACACAAAGAGGTAACCAAGGCACTCAAAGGGAACTCTGTGGCTGCCCAACACCTGCTTCCATACGAATCGGCTGCCGACGTGTTCAGATGCAAGTGGAATCTTTGTATTCTCCGAAACCTTGGACGCACATCCGTTCGCTACTCGGCCTTAAAGAAGAAGATAGGAGGCATTGCGGTCAAGGTGTTGAACGAACGGTTACGGCGCTTGGAGGCGTCAGCCTTGATCGCCAGGACGTCGTTTCCAGGCTATCCGCTTCGGGTGGAGTATGCTCTGACCGGTCAGGGTCGGCGATGGAGGAGCTTGCTGACGCCCATCGGCTTCAAGAATGGGACCGAGGGCGCCGTTGACGCGGTCCTCCGCTGCAAGTGGATGCCCGCCATCATGCAGAGCCTGGCCCATGACAGACTTCGCCCCAGGGATCTGAAACAACGGCTTCCCGGCATCAGCAACAAGATCTTGACCGATCGCTTGCGGGAACTCCAACGATGGGGCTTGATCCGGCGGACGGTCTACCAGGACAGTCCGCTTCGCGTGGAGTACGCGATTACTCGAACTGGAACGCGATTGTGCGCCTTGCTGAAGCCGTTACAGAGTGACGCCTCACCCCAGCACGAACATCCCGCTCATCAACACGTGTCGCTTCCCCGCCTGACGGCCGGCCCGACCTCGGCCACTCACGCCTAACAGGCTGCGGAAAAACTCATTTTGCCCCCTGTGGTCGTCGCAGATATCGAGGTGTGAGACGACACAGCACAGCCACGCAGGATGCTCAAAAAGGCCGCCCAGCAAGGCCGCAGCGAGCGAAGGGCCGAGGCGTACCCTCTGGGGTACGTTGAGGGTCTGAGCGATGCGAGAACGCCGCTGGCGGACTTTTTCAGTATCCTGCTAAGACTTCACGCTGATGTTCGGCTCGTAGAGCACCTGCACCACGTTTCCGTCCGGATCGGCGATGTAGAACGAATAGCTCCCGTCGCGATGGCGCTTGGGCGGTTTCACGATAGGGATCCGCCGCTGTTCGACGACCTGGAACAGCCGGTCCACCGATTCCACTGTCTCCATGATGAATCCCAGGTGGTCCAGGTACTGGGGACTTTTTGTGAGAAAGGCCTCCTGCTCGGCCGCCGTGGCCTGGTGAAGGGCCAGATTGTCCGCTCCCGAACTCAGATAGACATTGTCGGCATCGGGCTCCCACACGATACGCATCCCGAACAGCTCCGTATAAAAGTCGCGTGAGCGAGTCAGATCCGTGACTTTCAAGGCGAGATGCCTGAGGCCACGTGTTCTGAACGGCGCCGCTTCGTGAGGGGAGCTCATGACCGGAGAAGGTATCGGCTTCCGAGGGACCTCGTCAATGGGAAATCGGCCCGCATCGCCCTCCTGTCCGATTCGCCGGACATAGGAGCCTGTCCGACATTGTCTCTTCTACTGCGGCAAATGATGCACAGGCATCTGCTTTGTTCTCGGCCCGCGAAAAATCCTCAACGTATTCCAGCGAATACGCCTCCGGCTGTTCGGGGCCTGCGGCCTCGTATCTGCCAGCGCCTACTTCGCCTCGTGACGAACAGCAATGTCGGACAGGCTCCTAGCCGGCCCGCATGAATCATGCGGCCTGTCACCGAACGTCGCCGCTATGCTACGATTGCCCTGCCCATCATCACGATGGTTCTGATGTCACCAAAGGAGACCCATGAATATCCGGCTGCCCAAGATCTGGCTCATCGTGCTGCTGGTCGCAGCCGTCGAAACGCCTCTCGTTCCCGCGCCGGCTGCCGATGTCCCGGGAAAAGACGGCGCGCCCATGGCGTTGATCCCAGCCGGCGCTTTCCCCATGGGGGTGCCTCCCGGTGATCGTGACGGCGGCCGCGACGAATATCCCCGGCACCACGTCACCCTCGATGCCTTCTACATCGACAAGTATGAAGCGACCAACGGGCGCTATCTGGAGTTTGTCCGCGCGACGGCCCACCGAGTCCCCCAACACCCGACGAAAGCCAAGCGGAATCTGTGGGAAGGCGGCCTCAATGGCGATTCGTCGTCGTAGAGGTAGGTCGCCAGCGTGCCGCCGGTGATGGCGGCGAGGAGGAGAAGGGCGCTCACCGCCGGAGGATACAACGCGGCCCGTGCATCGGTGAAAACCTGACACCATGAGAAATGGTAATCAGCAACTCCCAATCGGTCTTCGCTCGAGAACCCGGGGACTGGAGATTCGCCGGCGGGACGATCAAGTCCCGCGCATCCGGCCCTTGTCCGTCCAGGTTCTTGCCGTGGCAACGGAGGCAATGTTGTTCGAAGATGGCTTGACCGTTCGTGGGGTTCCCTCTGATCACCTCCGCCCAAGCGGAGAGCGCAAAGACCGTCACGGCCACGATGATGATGATTCCGACAGGTCCCATATATCTATATCTCATCGTTTCCCTCCTGGAGTAGGTTTCTTCCTTTCTCATACCTCTCACATCTCTTGCAGGGACAATGCCGGAATTCTGGATGAACCAAATGGGAAAAACCCTCAGTGGTGCAAGCTGTTAGTGAGGCAGCGGATGGCACCGCCGAACCGAGACGGCGGGGATGGGGCGTTTCAGGCCGAAGCAGGAGGCCGGCTGTCGCGTTATTCCCCAATGAAGGAGAAGTGGAGTGCTCGGCGTCGATGAACGCGGCGGCGGGTGATCCATTTGCGGAGCTCATCGGCGAGGAGGAGCCCGAAGGCCCCCGCGCATAACGGAAGCCATACCCAGGCGGGAATCGGCCCAGTCCCGAAGATGTGGTTGCCGACCGGAGTGTACACGATCACGCCCAAGACGACCAGCTCACAGGCGATCCCCCAGAGGAGCAAGGGATTCGTGAAGAAGCCGAGGCGAAAGGCGGACACTCGCTCGGAACGGCAGGCGAACACGTTCGCCACCTGGGCGACGACGATGGCCGCGAAGGTCACAGCGGTCGCTTGTTTGTAGAGCGGATCAGACCAGTCCAGCGGCATGCCCCAGGTCCATCCCTGCGTCAGGAGCACGAGGAAGAATGCGGACATGGCGATCCCAGCTTCGATCAGGCCCAGAAAGGCATAGGAGCGCAGCAGGAGCGGGAGATTCATCAACCGCTCCGTGCGCGGGCGAGGCGGCATCGCCATGATGCCGGCGTCCGGCTTCTCGGCGCCCAGGGCCAAGGCCGGCACCATGTCGGTGCCCAGATCCACGGCGAGGATTTGCGGGACCGTGAGCGCCAGCGGCACGCCGAAAAAGCCATAGGCCAGATAGGGAATGATCTCGGGCACGTTGCTGGCCAGCACGTACGTGGAAAACTTTCGGATGTTGGCGTAGACGGCCCGGCCTTCTTCAATGGCGTTGACGATGGTCGCAAAGTTATCGTCGAGCAAAATCATGTCCGCCGTTTCTTTCGCCACGTCG
>SWDL01000402.1 GCA_005116795.1 Nitrospira sp.
GGGGCGGGCTCAGGCCGCGAGTTCTGGAGAGAGTCAGGCCCTGGCGACCCTGGAGAAGGCCAAAGGCCTGATCGACACCCAACAGCATGCGGCCGCCGTCACGCTGCTCCAATCCTTTCTGACCACGACGTCTCGTTCGAGCGTGACGGATCAAGCCTATCTCCTGTTGGGCGCGGCGCTGGTCGGGGGAAAATCGCCGAAGGAGGCGATTCCCGTACTCGAGCGACTGCTGACCGAGTATCCCGGATCCACCTACGCCAACCGTGCGCGCCTGCAGCTCGGTCAGGCCCATGCGGCGCTCGGCCACTATGATGCCGCCCAACGGTACTACATGGAGACCAAGAATCTCTCGCAGGACGTCGACACCAAGCGCGAAGCCTTGCGGTGGAGCGCGGAGGCGGGCGTCCTCAAAGGAGAATTTGTGCGGGCCGTCCAAGCCTGGATCGAGGACATGGCCGTCGGCCCGCCGAACGAATTGGCCGAAGGACGTGAACGCATCCGCGCGGTCATCAAAGACCGCATGGATCAGAAGGCCCTGGTGCGCCTCCGCGACCTCTATCCGAACAAGTTCCCGGGAGATCTGGCGCTCGTCCGGTTGATTGAACTGGCCACCGCCCAGGGAGATGAGCAGTCCGCCGAACAGAACGGCCGGCTGCTGCTGAGCCGTTTCCCCAACAACGAGTACGCCTCGACGGCGACGGAGGTCCTCGGTTCGTTGAAGTCCAAGGTGAAATCCAGCAGCCATGTGATCGTGGCGCTGCTCCCGCAATCCGGAAAGACCGCGCCCTTCGGCACAGAAGCCGTCCACGGCATCAGACTCGCGATCGAGACGCACAAGGAGACCGGCAGCGGGACGGTCGGCCTGGTCGTGGCCGACAGCGAGAGCACCTCACGCGCGGCGCTGACCGAACTGATTGATGAGCACAAGCCGTTGGCGGTCATCGGCCCGCTCCTGTCCCGTGAGGTCCAGATGCTGGCGGGCTTTGCCGAACAGGCCGAAGTGCCGTTCATCACGCCCGGCGCCACGCTGCCGGACGTCCGCCGGCTCGGGAACTACTTGTTCAGCACGGCGCTCACCCACTCGGCCCAGGCCCATCGCATCGCCGACTACGCGACCTCGCGCATGGAGCAGAAGCGATTCGCCATCCTCCACCCGGATACACCCTATGGGAAAGAACTGGCCCGATTGTTTACGCAAGAAGTCACACAGCGAGGCGGCGAGACCGTCGTCGTCGAGTCCTACAAAGAAACCGACACCGATTTCGGGGTGGCGATCCGACGGATGAAGGGTGAGGACCTCAAGCGATATGGCACCGTGACGACGGCAGATCTTCCAAAAGGGGGAACTCGCCTGGTCTATGTCCCCGGCTATGACGCCGTATTTATTCCGGGCGCCGCCCGGCAGATCCCCCTGATCGCCACCCAGCTCGCGTTCTACGACATCAAGGTCCCCTTGCTGGGCAGCAACACCTGGCATTCCGCCGAGTTGGTCCGGCTGGGCGAACGCTCCTTGGAAGGCAGCGTGTTCGTCGACGGCTTTGTCCCGGAACGGATGGATCCGCTCATCCGCGAATTCGTCGACACCTACCAGCACCGGTTCCAGGCAGCCCCATCGATCTTCGCCGCCCAGGCCTACGATGCCGCGAGACTCGTGCTTGAAGCCCTGCGCCAAGGAGCCACCTCGGCCAAAGCCGTCCGCGAGCATCTCGGCACGTCGACCAATCTTCCGTCGCTCGCCGGGCCTACGGCCTTCAGTCCCAGCGGCACGCTGGACCGCCCGGTCTCGGTGCTCCGAGTGAAGCAGGGGCGGTTTGTCCCGCTGGATTGACCCGGACCCCGATGAACTCCTTCCCGCACATTCTCCATACGATCTCGTATATGGGCCTTCCCCTGCTCTTTGCCATGGTGCTCCATGAGTATGCGCACGGGTGGGTGGCGAACCGTTATGGCGACGCCACGGCCCGCCTCGCCGGGCGATTGACGATGAACCCGCTGGCCCACATCGATCCGTTTGGGACGATTATCCTGCCGCTGATGTGCCTGCTGCTCCCCGGAGGATTCTTCCTGGGGTGGGCAAAGCCAGTGCCCGTCAATCCAGCACGTCTGGGCAATCCCCGGAGAGACATGGCCTATGTGGCCGCCGCAGGCCCCGGCATGAATCTGCTGTTGGCGATCGGCAGTGCTGTCCTCCTGGCCGTCATCCTCGCCGTGGATCCGACATTGGCAGCCGCCTGGCCGCCGCGGCCGGGCATCACACCACGCAGCGATCTTCTGGGCATGGTCCTGCTCCCGATCGCCGCCATGACCCTGTACTCGGTGTTCATCAACATTCTCCTGATGGTCTTCAATCTCATCCCCATTCCGCCGCTCGACGGCGGCCGCATCCTGGCCAGTCTGCTCCCGCCCGGCCCCGCACTGGCGCTGAGCCGAATCGAACCCTATGGGATGCTGATCATCGTCCTCCTCATCATGCTCGACCCGCAGATTCACGTGATCCGCACCATCACCGGCACCCTCGTGAACGTCATGGCCGGCACCATCTT
>SWDL01000304.1 GCA_005116795.1 Nitrospira sp.
ATGGAATTCGGCCCGCGCGCGCTGGGGGCCCGTTCGATCCTGGGAGATCCCCGCTCGCCTACGATGCAGTCGGTGTTGAACCTCAAGGTGAAGTTTCGGGAGTCATTCCGCCCCTTCGCCCCGTCGGTCCTGCGGGAAGATCTGGAGCAATGGTTTGACCTCGACTGCGACAGCCCCTACATGCTGCTGGTCGCGGGCGTGGCCAACCGGCACCGTCGGACGATGACGGCCGAGGAGCAAGCCTTGTTCGGTATCCGGAAGTTGAATGTGCCGCGCTCCTCCTTGCCGGCCATCACCCACGTCGACTATTCGGCGCGGATCCAGACCGTCCATCATGAGACCAATCCCGGGTATCACGCGTTGCTGTCGTTGTTCAAGGCGCAAACCGGCTGTCCGGTTCTGGTGAACAGCAGTTTCAACGTGCGAGGGGAGCCGATCGTCTGTACGCCGGAAGACGCCTATCAGTGTTTCATGGGGACCGACATCGAAGCCTTGGCGATCGGCAATTGCTTTCTCCGAAAAGAGGATCAGGACGCAAGCCGGAAACTGGATTACAAGAACGCCTTCGAGCTGGATTGATCGTCTGTGGATACACACCAGACAACACAAGTTTTCCCACGGGTGATCCGGTATCTCAAGCCTTACCGCTCCGGCTTGCTCGGCGTGTTGGGGCTGCTCATCGTCATCAATCTCAGTGAACTTCTCAAGCCTTGGCCTCTGAAGCTCATCATCGATCACGTGTTGAACGGCCATCCCCTCGACATCGGGTGGGTGTCGACTTGGTCGCCGTTCAGCCTCCTGATCGCGGCCTGCATCGGGCTGGTGTTCATCCACATCCTTTCGGCGGCCCTCACTCTTCACTACAACTTCGTCAGTATTCGTCTCGGGCAGCACCTGGTCCAAACGCTGCGCGGCGATCTCTACGACCACTTGCAACGCCTGTCCCTGAAGTTTCACAGCCAGGCACGGATCGGCGATCTGCTCCATCGGGTCACGGCCGACACCTTTGCGATGCAAGGTCTCACCATGAACAGTCTGTTCCCCATCATTTCCGCAAGTGCGCTGGTTCTCGGCATGACCGTCATTATGCTTCGCCTGGACTGGATGCTGACATTGGTCGCGCTGAGTATCTGCCCGCCGCTCCTCCTGACGATCGCTCGCGTGAACCGCCGCATCGGTCCATTGGCGCTCCAAGCTCGTCAGCAGGAAGGGGCGGTGTACTCCGTCGTGCAGCGGACCTTGAGCTCCATCAAAGTGGTGCAGGCGTTTACGACCGAGCCGGAAGAGCATCGCAAATTCATGGCCGCCAGCCAAGAAAGCCTCGGCTCGGGGCTGAGGCTGTATACGCTCCAGACCCTGTATTCCGGGGCGGTGAACACGTTGATCGCCGTCGGCACCGCGCTGGTCCTCGGCATCGGCGCCGCGCATGTCCTGGGAGGCACACTGAGTCTCGGAGAATTGGTCGTGTTCGTGTCGTACCTTGCGTCGCTCTATGGTCCGATGAACACCTTGGTTCAGGCGAATAACTTGATTCAGGACGCCAAGGCTGGGCTCAGGCGGGTATTTGAAGTATTGGACGAACAAGGCGAGTTGCGCGACGGGCCTCACAGAATATCCGGCCAACCTGTGAGAGGCCAGGTGACGTTTGAACGGGTCTGCTTCGAATACGTGCCCGGCCAGCCCGTCCTCCGTGAGATAGACCTGGAGATCCCACCTGGCCAGAAAATCGCGATCGTCGGGCCGACCGGAGCCGGAAAATCCACGCTCGTCAGCTTAGTTCCTCGCTTTGCTGATCCGTTGTCCGGTCGCGTGCTGCTCGACGGACGAGACCTGCGGGACTATGGTCTCCGTGAACTGCGAGCCCAGATCGCCATGGTGCTCCAGCCGCCGCTCGTGTTCCCCTTGAGTCTACGAGAGAACATCGCCTATGGACGAAGCCACGCGTCGTTGGAGCAGATCCAGGCCGCGGCACGCTTGGCCGGCATTCATGAGGCGATCGAGCGGCTGCCCAACGGCTACGAGACGGTCGTGGGCGAACAAGGAGTGACCTTGTCGGAAGGAGAACGTCAGCGGATCACGATCGCCCGCGCCATCCTGCGAGACACCCCCATTCTTATCCTGGATGAACCTACTTCGTCGGTGGACCATGAAACCGAAGCCAAAATTATGGCCGGGCTCGACCGTCTCATGGCAAACCGGACCGCGTTCATCATCGCGCATCGGCTCTCGACGGTGAGAACAGCGGATCGTATCGTGGTCGTCCGGGAGGGACGGATCGTCGAGCAGGGCACGTTCACCGCATTGCTCAGCTCCGATGGACCGT
>SWDL01000305.1 GCA_005116795.1 Nitrospira sp.
AGTCGTCTCCGCACTCATGGGGAGGAAATGACAGGGTCCGGATGCGTCGCCGCCTGTCTGCAAAGACAGCCGGCATCCCCCCAATCGCAGTCTGGAAAATCGCAGTCTGGAAAATTGACACCGCTTCCCGTACCAATTATGCTTGTGCAATAGGAGTCTTCTCTTTCAAGAGAGCAGGCACGAATGCTGACTGAAGAGATCGCCAGAAAATTGGATATAGACGCTCGGTTGTTGGAGAAAGAGTCGTTACGCGTCTACCTCGAAGCAAGGATTCGCCAGGTGGATGCGGATCTCTTTCGACTTGCCAAGAAGTACGGTGTCCAGACCGTCCAAGAACTCGATGCCTTGGTTCTCCAGGGAAAGCTGCACGAAGCGGAAACATTCGAAGACTTCTTTGCCTTCGACCATCTGGAGAGCGAGCGCGACAAGCTGAGCGAGGCATTATCATCTCTCCTCTGACCCCGCTTCAGCACATTCGACGTATCGCCGAGGTTGAATTCGCTCACTTACTCAGCGGCATCCAACCACTTGGTTCAAAGCTTCGCCTCTTCATTCGCGATGGAAGTTTTGTAGACGTCTGGGTGTCTGAGAAATGTCCGGGACGCTTTGGCTTTCACTGGGAACGAGGCCATCTCGACGGAAGCCTTTTCCGATACGACAATTTCCCCGACATCCTGTGGCAAGGTCTTGAGACCTTCCCATTTCATTTCCATAACGGCTTCCAGGAGAAAGTTGAAGCGTCGACGTTTCCTCGTGATCCCTTGATCGGGTTCCGGGCTTTCATGATCTTCCTGGCTGGTCGTCTGGGCTGATCGCACCTTCCTTCGCATTGTCCCATCGACACGTATTTGTGGCAGGGCTTGCGTTCATCAGGCCGGGAGTAAAGACCTCCCTTTATCGTCCTCCCGCTAAATAGGCCGCCATCTTTGCGGCGATGGCCCGCCTCAGCTCAGCCGGCCCGTCGAAGCGCGGAGTCTCAACGACATCTGGGCCACTTTCTTGAAGAAGTCACGGATGCTCTGCACGACAATCTCCACATGCTCCGGAGTCGTCTCCGCACTCATGGGGAGGAAATGACAGGGTCCGGATGCGTCGCCGCCT
>SWDL01000306.1 GCA_005116795.1 Nitrospira sp.
CTCTACCTCGATCAGGGGGAACCCGCGGAAATCATCAGGACCTACCAGGAGGCGATCCAACGAGACCCGATGAATCCGGCCCTGAAGTTTTATCTTGGCAAGCTCTACTACCGGTTGGAAATGGTCGATGAGGCCTACGACCTGCTCTCCGTGCTGGAGGGCCCGCAGGAACACATGGCCGACTACCACAAGATCCTGGCCAACCTCTACTTGCGTAAGCAACACATGGAGGGCGCCATCGACGAACTGAAGAAGGCCTTGGGGTTCAAGAAGCGCGTCGTCGTGCCGTACCTCTGCACCCGCTGCCGCCACGAGTCTTTGGAATGGGCCGGACGCTGCGGCCAATGCGGCTGGTGGAATTCGTTCGTCAGCCTCCCCTGGCAAGAATCCGTGGGCCCTGCGGCGCCTCCGAGCCAGCCCGCCCCGTACCGGGGGGTTGCATCACCCTTTGAAACCGTATAGATTTCTGCCCCGAAAGGGTGTTCCACCCATGAGTGATTTTCAGACTCTCGCCGAGAAGGCGTTGCGCGATGACGTGTTGACGCGACCGGAGTGCCTGGCCGTCCTTCAGGCGCCGAACGTGGCGATGCTCGACCTGCTCAGCGCGGCCTATCGGGTCCGTCACCGGCACTTCGGGAACACCGTCAGGCTCCAGATGCTGCTCAACGCCAAAAGCGGCGCCTGTCAGGAAGATTGCCACTACTGTTCGCAGTCCTCGGTGTCGCGGGCGGACATCGAGCGATACGGACTCTTGTCCACGGATCAGATGCTGGAAGGCGCCCGCCGGGCGGCTGCCGCCAAAGCCCAGCGCTATTGTGTCGTGATCAGCGGACGGAGCCCGCTGGACCGAGACATCGCCGACATCAGCCGAGCCGTTCGGGCCATCAAGCAGGAAATCCCGATCCAAGTCTGTTGCTCGCTGGGCTTGCTGAATGAGGGACAGGCCCGGGAACTCAAGGCCGCAGGTGTCGACCGAATCAATCACAATCTCAATACCAGTGAAGCCTTCCACGGAGAGATCTGCACCACCCATACCTATCGCGATCGCATCGAGACCATCCGCCATGCGCGGACCGCGGGTCTGGAGATCTGCTCAGGCGGGATCATCGGCATGGGAGAGCACGACGAGGATCTGATTGATCTGGCGCTGGCCCTTCGGGAAATCAAGCCCGACTCCATCCCGCTGAATAGCCTGCATCCCGTCTCAGGCACTCCCCTGCAAGATTCTGCGCACCTCACGCCTCAACGGTGCCTGAAAGTCCTGTGCCTCTTCCGATTCTTGCATCCTCGTACGGAAATCCGGGTCGCCGGAGGACGGGAATTCAATCTCAGAAGCCTCCAGCCGCTCGCACTCTATGCCGCCGATTCCCTGTTTGTCGGCGGCTATCTCACGACGCCGGGCCAGCCGGCCCCGGAGGCCTGGCGCATGATTGCCGATCTGGGGTTTGAGGTCCAAGTCGATTACCAACCGCCGCCTGCCGCCTCGGTCTCCGATCCAATCCCGGCACAGGCGTAAGCCACTCGGACCCTCTGTTCCCTATTCATAGCGAATGCCGGAGGCGACGGATTGTCGCATGGCCACGCGGGCCGGGAAAATGCCGGCGGCGAGCGCAGCCCCCACGGCAATCAAGACGGCTCTGACAAGCAGATCGTAGCTTGGTTCCCACTGGATCGTCCACCCGAACGACTGCTTGTTGATCACCCGCACAAGGAGCAGCGACAAGCAGAGCCCTCCCACGAGACCCAGCAGCGCGCCGAGCAGTCCCACACAGGCCGACTCCCACAACAGCACCAGCCCTACCTGAACTCGACTGGCTCCGATGGCCCTCAGCGTGGCCAACTCCCGACGGCGCTCCAGCACAGAGATGAGCAGCGCGTTGACGATCCCGAGCACGGCGATGATCACGGTGATGAATTCAAGCGCCCGCGTGACGGAAAACGTGCGATCGAAAATACGAAGAATGTCCGCCTTGAGATCGGCGTTCCTGATGACGACGACGTCGCCCTCTTGCGACAACCGTTCCCGGATGGCGTCTCTCACCACATCCGGCTTCGCCTCAGAAGCCAGATAGACCGGATAGACCGTGGCCGCCTCATCCTGCCACCATCGCCGATAGACGGTAAGATCCATCACGACCTTGCCCCCATCCGTGGCGTAGTCGTAGAAGACCGCGGCAATCCGGAAGGCCTTCGGGCCTTGCGGCGTCGGCAGCGTCACCAGCTCACCCGCCCGCCAGCCCATGGCATTCGCCAGCGCTTCAGCCACCAGAATGCCGTCATGCTCCACCGCCCAGGGTAGGGCGGAGGCCGAATCTCCGGTCACCAGGAGGTACCGGCTCCGCGCCGCATGAAGGCGCAAGTCCCGCGCCACCAGCGTCGACGGCCGACCCTGGAGGTCCAGACGGATCTGCCGGTACTGGTCCACGGCCTGGACACCAGGAATCGCGCCCAACGTCGCCCGCCACGAGCCCGGCAGTCGATTCGACAAGGCGCCGCCGTGATCATCATGCAGCCACGACGGCGACGCCACGACCAGATCGGCCACCACCGTTTGATTGATCCAGACATCGACCGTCCGGCGAAAGCTGCCGATCATGATGCCGACTC
>SWDL01000307.1 GCA_005116795.1 Nitrospira sp.
ATGAGATCGACGAAACGAGCAAGACCGTCTTTCTGACAGTGGCTGAACACCGACGCCGCGCCTGCCGATAACGCCACACGCACTATCGTCCCCCCTTTCCCCGCCTCTCCTCACTGGGGAGAGGCCACGGTGAGGGGACCGCGTCCCTGGCCACGGCAGTCGGTTCTTCTTCACTGTGCCGACTGTAGACTTTATCGGAAACTTTATCGGGAACGCTTGACTACTTCTGGTAACTGTGGCTACAATGGTCACATGAAGGAGTCGGCATGAGTACCGTAGGGATCAGAGACCTCAAGAACCATCTGACAGCCTATCTGCGACGAACTAGGAAGGGCGAGGAAATAGTCGTCACGGATCGGGGGAGGCCCATCGCGTTGATCCAGCCAATTCAATCGGCGACCCAGCCTGTCAGCCTGGAAGCGCGCATGGCCAAACTGGCCACTGAGGGGCTGATCTCTCCTTCCGATGGTCGTCGCCTGAAAAGGTTTTCTCCCGTAAGAATCTCAGGCAAACCGACCTCTCAGATCATTCTTGAGGACCGCCCCTGATCTATCTGGACACCAGCGCGCTTGTCAAGCGGTTTGTCGAAGAAACCGGAACGTCGGTGGTCCGTGCCCTGAGGAGCAGGGAACCGCATCGCGCGACGGCCACCATTGCCTATGCCGAACTCTACGCGGGACTCGCGAGAAAACGACGTGACGGTCACCTGCCCCAGGACAGTTATGCAAGGCTGCGCAGGCATATCGAAGATGAGTGGCCATCATACGTTCGGGTCGAGCTACTGAGGGAAATCTTGGATCTCTCCCGCGAGTTGCTCGAACGCCACCCACTCAGAGGGTTCGATGCCATTCATTTGGCGTCGGCGTTGAGTGTGAAGACTCGACTTGAAGAAGACATCCTGTTCCTTGCCTCCGACGTGAAACTCCTTCGTGCCGCCGGAGCTGAACATCTCAAGACCCTTAACGTGGAACAGCCCTCCACCCTTTAGGGAGGACATGAGCGCCACGGCGGCGAGATTTGGGTCGAGAGCGCGCCCGGCCAGGGCAGCCGCTTTTCATTGACGGTGCCGACAATCCCGATCTATAGCAAACGTCTTTTTTTCTGTGACAGTCGTTCCCCCTCACCTCTCCTTCATCCTGAGGTTCCCCGGTCCCGGCCTGACTCCCCGATCCGCCGCGCCTATCGGCTAGGAACGCTCCCTCCGTCCTCAAGCTTTCCTCACCGGCATCCGATACCAACGACACATGGTCGTGCATGGGGCGGGGCCTGCGACGCGGCGGCCGCCTGAGCACGTCTCGACGCACCGACGAACGCCGGAAGAGCACGGAGAGGCTGAGCATGAGCGATTCACCCGCGAGCGAGACCACCCCCCGGCCCGAGACCCCGCAAGCCCTTGTGGAACGGCGCTCGGGACCCGGCATCATGGTGTTTTCCACCACCTTTCAGCTCCTGCACACGGATCCTCGCGCCCAGGAACTGTGCCGGCGTATGACTCAAACGCAGCACGGGACGCCGGCGAGGGGCGTGGTGCCCCCGGTGGTCATGGAGTTCTGCCTGGAGATCCGGAAGACGATCCAGGCGCGCACCGCCGCCGATGATTGGCAGCAGTTTCAGCTCCGAAAATTGTCGGGCACCGCGCAACGGCCGATCCTCCTGCGCGGCTACGGGTTGCCGGACTCAAGCGGGATCGACATGTCCCGCATTCTGATCATGATGGAAGAAGTGGGGCGGGGTGAGGTCGTGGCCTCGTCACACATCAAGGCGCGATTTCACCTCACCGACCGCGAACAGGGGGTCATTCAGCATCTGGCCAAGGGGTGGACGAACAAGGAGATCGCGGCCGCGCTGAACATTACGGAGCAGACCGTCAAGGAGCACATCAAGAACATCATGGCGAAAACGAAAGCCAATACCCGGACCGGTGTGCTGGCGCAAGTGCTCTGCGCGTGACGCGCGCAGCGCGCAGGCTCAGGTTAAGGCAAAGGTTGAGCGAGGAGCTCTTAACCTCAACCCCAGCCTAAACCTTCCGATTTCCTCCGAAGACCGCCTTCAGGCCGAAGTAGGCCACCGCATCTTTCAGGTTGGAATAGATCCGCTTGAAGGGCCCCATCTCGGGGTTCGTGACGTATTCCATCGTCAGCGCCACCCGCTCTTCCCCCTCCCCCAACGGGGTGACGGCATGCCACAGCTTGTCGCCGTTGAAGAGCACGAGATCGCCCGGCGCGGTGTTGAGCTCCAGGTGCCTGGTCTCCCGAGCGGGATCATCCTTGAACAGATCGCACACCAGCTTGCAACTGGGCGCGCGATCGACCATCCCCATGAGGATCGTATAGCGGGCGCCTTTGTAGTAGGACGTATCGTAGTGGTACCCGATGTGATCGCCGGGCTCCGTATAGTAGTACAAGGCGCAGGCATGGGGGTCCCGATCGGGACAACGCTGCAGCGGCGCCCTGGTGACCTGGGTCAGAAACGACAGAAACACGGGCGAGCGGTAGAATTCCAGAAATCCCGGGGCCTTGGCATGCAACGTATAGACGCTCACGCTCCCGCCCTTCTTATGCCCCGGGATGAAGTTCCGGTTGAGGTCCGGCTTCACCGACCGGACCAGGGGCGCCAAGTGCGCCTCGACGACCCGACGCGGAAGAAACTGTGGGACGAAGAGAAATTCGTTCTGCGTCCAATACTCCTCCGTGAGACGCGAAACGTCCAACGAACCGATGGCCCGATCCACGGCCTCTTCGATCGCTCCCATCGTCACCGTTGTCATCTTCTTGCTCTCCTCACATGTCACGCATCACGCCTGACGCATCACGTCCGTCACGTCCGTCACGGCGGCGCCAGCGTCGGCGCCTTGATGACTTCCACCCCTTCCGGTGGGCGAAAGTCGAAGAGCTCATTCTTCAGCCCGGTATTCGTCTGGATGTTGGTAAAGCGAAAGGTCGAGACGTTCCCGCCGACCTCGTGGATGGCCACGGTTTTCAGGACATAGCTTTTGGGCTGCACTTCGAGCGTGATCCGCTCGACCGTCCGCATGGACTCTTCATCGACCCCCTTGGGGATCAAGGCGATCAACGGCAGCCCACCTTCACCGCGTTTTCCACCCGTGGCCGGCTGGAGGGTGAAATGATCCTCCAGGGAGGCCAGCCCTTGGAGGAGCTGGAGCGGCGCCTGCGAGGCAGCCAACTGCGTCAACTTGCCGACCAAGACTTGTTGGTGCTCGGGCACATACATCATCACGTCGTTCTGTCTGACATAGATTTCTTCCGGTGTGGGCTCCCGATAGTCCCACCGCAACCGGCCCGGCCGTTTGAGATACAGGCGGCCGCTCGACCGGAGTGTCTTTTCAAACCCTTCGATTCTGGTGCTCTGTTGAAAGTCGGCCTGGAGGTCTTTGATCTTGTCGTACCGCTCCTGGACTTTCTTCACCAATTCGCGAACCTCTTTGAGTCCCTGTCCCTCTCCCTCCTCAGCCGCGGGGAGAGCCGACGCAGACACGGCCAGAAGAATCACGATCGTGAAGAGAGACAGCCGCGGGCAGCGGCGAACGGGCGCCCAATGGCTCATGCTTCAACGTCCCCCACCACACCTCGCCGCGCCAACACTTCACGCCGCCCGTCCCGCGCCGGCGCGCTCACCAGTCCTTCTTCCTCCATCCGCTCCACCATGCGGGCCGCGCGCGGATAGCCGACCCGCAACCGCCGCTGAATCAGCGACGCGGACGCCTGGCCCGAGGTCAGCACGAGATCCTTGGCCTGCTCGTACACCTCATCCTTAGCCTCTTCTTCTGCCGCCTCCTCCTGTTTGATCGATTGCAGCTCCGCCGCATAGCTCGGGCTCGCCTGCGTCTTCACACACTCGACCACGCGCCGCACGTCTTCATCCGCCACGAACGAGCCGTGCACCCGCGTCAGCCGGCCGGTGCCGGAGGCCAGATAGAGCATGTCGCCTTTGCCCAGGAGACTTTCAGCCCCGTTGGCGTCGAGAATCGTGCGGGAGTCCGTCTTCGACGACACCTGAAAGGCGATGCGCGCCGGGAAGTTGGCTTTGATCAAGCCGGTGAGCACGTCCACGGACGGCCGCTGGGTCGCGAGCACCAGATGGATGCCGGCGGCCCGCGCCATCTGCGCCAAGCGCGCGATCTTCTCCTCGACATCCTTGGGAGCGACCATCATCAGGTCGGCCAGTTCATCGATCATCACCACGATATAGGGCAGCGGCGCCGGCGGGGTGAACACCGGCGGTCTCGAGACCGTGCCGTCGGCGCTCATGGCGGCCGGCTCCGTCTGTTCACCGGACGACAGACGATCCTCTTCGGACAGAAACTCAATG